>VSIX01000031.1 GCA_008086245.1 Candidatus Mcinerneyibacterium aminivorans | reverse complement strand
TTTTACCTTCGAAGGAATTACATTTAATTTTTTTCCTTATACTGATACTAAAAAAAATCACGAAAGTGATTTTTAATACAGATACAGACACTCTGTTAAATTTTTAACTTTTTTATAATTATTAATTATTAATTCTTAATTCTTAATTTCAGATAAAATCACTTTAAAGTGATTTTATCTGAACTCCCTTCCTTTCCCCGAATCAGTTACTTTAATAAGCGAATCCGGAAATGGATTGAGTATAGTCTGACTTTTCAGATATCCACATTGAAATCTAATAACCCAGGATTTTAAAATTGATGTTATAACAGAGAGTGGTATCATCTCTTCTTTATAATATTCAATCTGTGTAAGAAAAAAGTTTTTCTCTTCTACCGATAATTTATCCGAAAAGTAACCAAACATATGTAAAAAAGCATTTATGTTTTCACCGGCTTTACGAGTATTGGAGAAAATATTTGATAACTCATCTTCATAGTTCTTCAATATAGTATCAATAGAATCTCTACCGTGATTGGATACAATCTTACCCAGCTTTTTTAAAAGTTTCTGACTGTATGACATAAATAAATACTTATTGTTTTTATGAAAGTTTATCAATTTGTTTATGTTCCTGTAATTTTTTGTTTTCCTAAATTTCGCAAGTGTAAAAATATGAATTAAAAAATGTTCCCTTATAGAAAAATTTCTCAATCTTCCCTCATCTTCAAAAGCTGCTTTAGGAAATTTATTCATTGCTTTTTTAGCAAAAAATCCAATAGTCCTTTCACCAATAGCGGGGACTTTACCCGCCTTGTGATATTTTTTTACATCTTTAATACCGCAGGTGGGTGATTTGCTTTTTAATATAAATCCATCAATATTGTTTATTTCCTTTAAATATTTATCTGAAAATTCATTCATTTGGCTGGAGTAATCCGTACCAGTCTTTGAATCAACAAGTCGCTCTCCCCCCTTAGTTTCTATAATTCTTACAGGATTTCTTGGAGTTTCCAATCCTATTTCCACTTCGGGACAAACGGGATGAAAATTCATATAATTTTCAAAAAACCCTATAAATTTACTGCTCAGTTTCTGATTATTATACCTGCATTGACAAAAATTTAAACATTTGCTGACTACAATATTGGGTTTTGTAAATTCCATCTTTCTCCCTATTGATTTTAAAAATTAGAGCAGAAAAAACTAATATTTTATCAATATCTCAGCTGATTTTTTTTAACTTTTTATACCATATATCTAAATTTGAAACCAAAAAAGCAACTGAATCCATCTTTTTCCTATCATTTGTAAAACCGATTTTTAACAGTTTTCTCCCTTTTGTTTTCCCCTGATGTGACATAGAAATTTCTGTTTTCTGAATATCAGATAAGGAAATTAATATTTCTTTTTTCGGAAAAAGCATCTGAAAAAAAAGAAATTTTTCTGTTAAAATTAATATTCCATTTCCCCGGATCTGGAAATATCCTTTTGATTTAATACCAAAACAATTGGCAAATCTTTCATATTCAATAATTTGATACTCATTAAATCTTTTTTTTAAATTTGTTAATCTTTTTTTTATTATTTTTTTTAAAGAAAATATTATTACTATAGCAATTAGTAAAATAAAACCCGCAATAAAAAGTAATATCTTAACAGTCATAGATATTATTTAAAGATCAATTCCCATAAACTTTTAATAATACTTCTTACTATTTCAAATAGTGATCTATTCATATATTCTAAAGTCCTATCCTTTTTTTCATAGAGTATTTTTATTTTTTCTGTTTTGTTTTCATTTTTTGTTTCAAGATATTCTTTAAAATTGTCAATAATCCATTTTTCAATATGAAATCGATATTTGCTGAAATATTTAACCCAATTGGAATTTAAATACAGTTTGTTATTATCTTCATCAATTTGATATATGCCCTTTTTAGTAGTATTTGAAAGTTCTGCTATTTTTTTTATTTTTTTATAACTGCTCATTCCCTTTAAATTTTTATAAAATGGAGACAGAAATGTATAGGGAAGACTTGAATAAAAACTTTCTATTATTTCATTCATAAATTTATCATCAATTTTTACAAGCTTTTTAAATACTTCTTTTTCGCCGGCATTTTTAGGAATATTATATCTGGATTGTATTTTCTTAATATAAGCTTCTATCTTATCCATTTTTCCATAATTTAAATTATAATGAAATATAGGCTTCCAGCTCTTTGAAAGCATTCTTTTAACTAGCGTTTCAAATTCAATTTCCTGTCTATTATAATTGATTTCATCAATAATTGAATAAGCCCACAGATATTTATATGAATTTCTGGCATATTGAAATAACTCTTTTAAAGCATCGGTTTCAACATATTTAACTTCAGGTATATTTTCCATAGCTAACTCCTTTTCTTTTTATTATAATCAAATATAATTACAAATCAATTTTATTCAATAATATTATTGATATTTTTAATGTTTTTATCAAGCATAAATTCTAAATTAATTAATCTTGAAAGCTATTGATAATTTATTATAATTTATTTAGGTGAATACCGAAAAAGAATAGGAGGATGAATGGATTATACACAATTTAACTGTTCAATATGCGGCAGCAGCCTGCAAAATTTTAAAGGAAAGATAAAATGCTTTTTTTGTGAAAAAGAATTTAACACAAACTGGAAATGTAAAAACAACCACTATATTTGTGATGATTGCAGAATAGCCGAACCAGATGAAATTATAAAAATAGTTTGCAAAAACACCTCCCTAAAAAATCCGTATAAAATAGCAAATAAAATAATGTCACATCAGTCTTTTAATAATCACGGCATAGAACACCATTATCTTGTAGCTCCCGTTATACTAGCTGCTTTAAAAAATAATAAAATAGATATTAAAAATAATATAAATAATAGAATCATTGCAGGTTCAATAAAAAAAATTAAAGATATCCCTTATGGGGTATGCGGATCCAGGGGGGACTGCGGTGCATGTGTAAGTGCAGGAGCAGCCATGGGAATTGTTCTAAAATCAAGCTATAAAAAAGCTTCTGAAAGATCCAAAGTACTGGAAACAACTTCAAAATGCCTAAAAAAGCTTGCCGATTATGGAGGAATCAGGTGCTGTAAACAGAGTGTATATAGTGCAATAGAAACTTTTTTTGAAATATTTTCAGATGTAAATAATGGAATTGATTTTGAGAAACCTATATGTAAATTTTCCAATATAATTAAAATTTGCAAAAAGGATGAATGCCCGTATTATGAAAAAAATTGAATGGAGATTACTACAGGATAATATCAAAGACCCGGCAAAACATTTTGCCGTTGAGGAAGCATTATTAAGAGGCGTGGATAAAGGTATTTCCCCTCCTACACTAAGAATTAGAAAATATTATCCATCAGTGTGGCTGGGAATCTATCAGGATATTGATGAAGATATAAATCTAAAATACTGTAAAGAAAATAACATACCTATTATTAGAAGACATAATCCCGGCGGTGCAGTATATCAGGATGGAGGATCATTTTGTTTTTCAGCCTTTTTTAAAAAGAAGGAATTTTTTAAATATCTCAATATTAAGGATCCGGAAAAGCTCTACGAACTGGTTGGAGAAATTATTATCAATACCCTCAAAAATTTTAATGTAGATGCTGAATTTTCGCCAGTAAATGATGTAGTAGTTAAAGATAAAAAAATTTATGGTTCGGCACAGATAGATTTTTATTCAGCTTTTGCTCATAGTGGAACTTTTCTTTTTAATGTGGATATAAATAAAATGCAAAAGGTACTCAGCCCCTCAAATTTAAAGTTTGTTGACAAGGGGTTTATTAATGTTGAAGACAGGGTAATTAATCTTAAAGATATCATCCAAAAAAATATTAAAAAAGAAGATGTTATTCAAAGTTTTATACAAAATTTTTCTAATTATTTCAAAATTGACTTAACAAAAAATTCTTTCAACAGAAAAGAATCTGATTTGATAAAAAAACTTCATGAAGAAAAATATTCAACTGAAGAATGGACTTTTAAAAAGTTTCCGAACTCTTTTATAAAGGCATCTATGAAAGCAAACAGCGGTATAATAAATCTAAATGTAAAACTGGATAAAAACAAAAATATAATAAAAAATGTATTTTTAACGGGAGATTTTTTAGCCCCCAGCAGCAGCTCAATCCTAAACTTCTACAAAATATTGAAAAATACTCCTTTAAATAGAGTTAATAAAAAAATTAAAAAACTTAACTTTAGTAACGATTTTAAAAATACTTTAATTAAATTATTTGAAAAAATAAAAAAGGAGGGAAATAAGAATGAATAAAAATAAGTTAAGAATTGAACTTCTACTGGCCTCTCCTCCAACAGCTAAATGTCAGAAACTGCTAAATTTAGTAAAAAACATAAAACAGGAGATTGATAAAAAAGTAAAACTGGATGTATATTATGCCGGTAGTTCTAATAATATAAATCCAACTGAAGGCTATAAAAAAGCAGTTAGAAGCAAAAGGATAAGAATACCTGCCTCTTTTATAAACGGTGAAAAATTTTCAGAAAAGAAAATACCCAAAAAAGAAGATTTTATTAATAAAATCTCCCAATATTAGATTAATTTTTTTAACAATTTTAAGCTGTTATTTATTTATTTTAATTTTCTATTTATATTTT
>VSIX01000030.1 GCA_008086245.1 Candidatus Mcinerneyibacterium aminivorans | reverse complement strand
TTGTCTTGATTATATTTTATAAACTGTTATTTTAATTTTTTGGTAAGTTACAGCAAATCAAATATATAATTTTTAGAAAGAGGAGAATAAATGATAGAAAAAAAATGGTATGAAAAATTTTATGAAAATTATTCGAACCAATATGACAGGGAAAATTTTGTCATAGGAACAGAGAAAGAAATAGATTTTGTTGAAAAGGAGATAGACTATAACAAAGATATCAGAATATTAGATGTTGGTTGTGGAACGGGCAGACACAGTATCGAACTTGCGAAGAGAGGGTATGATGTCGTAGGTTTTGATCTGAGCAAAGATCAAATACAAAAAGCCAGGGAAAAAATGAGAAAAAATAATCTGGATATCAAGTTTTATGTTATGGATGCTACCGATTATGAATTTGAAAATGAGTTTGATCTGGTACTCATGCTCTGTGAGGGAGGCTTCAGTTTGGTTGGACATGATGATTTGGATGATAAAATATTAAGCAATGCTTCGAGAGCTCTTAAATCGAGCGGCAAATTAATATTAACTGCTCCAAGTGCAATATTTCAAATAAGGTATAATAAAAATATAAATTTAAAGACTTTAAGAGAAGATTTTGAATTTGTCAAAACTGATGATGATGGGAACAAAGAAAAAATAAAGGCCAATCAGAGATATTACATGCCAACAGAAATTAAAAGAAGATTAAAGGAACTGGGGTTTACTAAAATTGATGTATATGATTGTGAACTGGGCAACTTCAGGAGAGTAGAAAACTCGGAATTTAACACCTTTGAGATTTTGGTAATTGCGGAAAGATGAAAAACCGCTTATGCGGTTTTTCATCTTTCGTGTGCTCTCAACCTTCAGCTGTCTAAAATTTGTTTTGCTATCTTTATTTTTTAAGCACTCAACGAAAAATTTCAAATGAATTGAAGAAAATTTTAAAAACTAAGAAGAAATTACTTCCCCAAAAACCAATAATTTTGAACAAAGCGAAGAAATTGTTAAGTACCCCAAAGGGATTGTTTTTAAATTTTTTCTAGTTCTGGTTTTTAAAAAATCACGAAAACAATTTTTTAAACACACACTCACACTCACACAGACACTAGTTTTTATTACCTCTCAAAAACATCCCTTTATTAGTACGCTAAAAGATGTTATATTCCATCTGTGGGTAAGAACAATAAATTTAAAAAAGGAGTAAATATGTCAAAAATCATTGCAAAAGTGAATGATCAGGAAATAACACAAAAAGAATTAGATAATTTAATCAATGCTTATAAACAGCAAAATCAAAAAAAGGAAATATCCGAACAGGAAGAGAAAAACCTTCTTGAAAGGATAGTTCAAAGTTATCTATTAATTGAAGAAGCAAAAGATAGAGGTCTTGAAGTTGATGATTCCATGGTAGAAAAACAACTGCAGCAGTATTACCAATATTATAAAGGTGAAGAAAATTTCAAGAAACTTCTCAAGAATCAGGGGATTTCTTTTGAAAACTTCAAGGACAAATTAAGAACTGACCTTAAAGCTCAGGTAACGGTTAATAATGAAGTTGAAAAAAAAGTAGATGTTACCAGTGAAGATATTAACAAGTATTATGAAGAAAATAAAGAAAGCATGAAAGCAAAAGAGGCAGTAAAGGCCAAGCATATTTTATTTTCAAAAGAAGAATATGATAGTGAAGAAGAAGCTCTTGAAAAGGCAAAAAAAGTTAAGGAAAAAATTGAAGAGGGCAAAGATTTCGAGAAAATGGCAAAAAAACATTCCGATTGTCCCTCTAAGGAAAAAGGTGGAGATTTGGGTTCTTTTACAAGAGGTAAAATGGTTCCTAAATTTGAAGAAGCAGCATTTAATCTCGATGTAAATGAGATAAGCGATCCGGTTAAAACTAAATTTGGTTATCATATTATAAAAAAAGAAGACCACAGCCCGGCTAAAGATCTTGAACTTGAAGAAGTAAAAGACCAAATAAGAAAAACATTGTTTGATCAAAAAAGTCAGGCAGTTATCAATGACCTTCTTGAAGAATTAAAAGAAAAATACAACATAGAATATATGTAATTTTAAAGCCCGGGGCCTTCTATCCCCGGGTTTTCATTTTATAAAAATAAATGAATAATTAAGCTGCAGACCTTTCAAATTACAAAGAATCCGGCTATCTGTATAATTTTTGAAATTAAATTTATATTTTTAGTGACACTGAAATTATTTTCAGTATTTTCTGTATCCTAATCATATTGTTATTTAATCAGGAATTAATTATTTTGAGATAATAGCAAAACAAATTCAGGATAAAGATTTTTTACAAATGGTGTTTTGTCATGCTTCCTGGCCCTGTATGTTTTTTAATAGAATAAACCCATAATCTTTGCGATTGATTTCGCAGCTATAGTTTTTAGAAAATTAATTTTTATATCTGAATAATATTTTTTACCTTCTAGTTTAGAATAAAAGTTATAATCTTCTGGCATATCTTTCTTACTTGTTTTTTGGGAGAAGATCATTCTTTGAACATGAAACTGCATTAAACTTGAAAATGAAGGTTTAAGCCCGTTCTTTTTAATTAATTTTTTAGCATAAATTGCTGATTTATTTTCAATTTGCTTTTTATTATTTTTCTGCAGTTTTTCCGGTAAATTTTGAACCGGTGGAGTTTGAATATCAACTTTAGTTACATGCTGAATTCCCCAGACATTTAAAACATTTTCCATGTAGTTCAAAACTTTCTTGCTTCCATAAGCTCCGACAGTAGTTAAAACAAGTCCGTTTTGCTTTATAAATTCCGGTCTGTGACAGACAGAGGATAATCTATCTATAAAGTTCTTCATTAATGGTGTTACATTCATTACATATACGGGGCTGGCTAGAATTAAACTATCCGCCCGTTTAATTTTTTCCTTAATATCTATAATTTCATCCTTAATAGGACATTTCTCAATACCCCGGATAAGGCATAAATGACAGCCCCTGCATGTTTCAAATTGTTTTTCCCACAAGTTGAGATAATCAAAATTAAAATCCCCTATAGTTTTCATGCTTTCTTCCAGTTTTTTTACATAATTATAAGTATTTCCTTTTCTATGAGCACCAATGACAGCAAAAATGTTCATTTGAATTTTATCCTTTCTTAATAATTTTCTTTAGGTAAATTTAATAGTATATGAAAAATTATACTATACTGGATTCAATTTAGCAATTAATTAATTGCTGGAATAAGAATTTTTAAAATGATATACTATAATTTATTTTTTAGATGTATGGGAATGTTTTTTTTGTCTGGCAAGGTTTTCTTTTGTTGAAGGAATTTGTAAGTAAAGCATATCACTTTTTTGGCATGGATATTCCGAACAGTCACTGCAGTAATTAATGTTTTTGTATTCAGCACATTCTCTTATATTGCATTTAAGAACGAAAGGTGGAACAGATTTGTTATCGGCCTTACATCCCGGGCAGTTTATATCTGAAGCGTGAAGAGGATAGCCGCGCTCGGACCATTTTCGTGCCAGTTTTTCCTTTTTGTAGTTGTTTTTAATTTTTGATGCTCGATACACCGGACAGTTATGGCATTTTATGCCACAATAGGATAACATTTTTTTCATAATCA
>VSIX01000029.1 GCA_008086245.1 Candidatus Mcinerneyibacterium aminivorans | reverse complement strand
GGCAGCTTCTAAAGTTTTCTTTTTTTTCTTTCCTTCTTTATCCAGATAAACAATTTTATACAAAGGCATCTATTAATCCTCATCAAGTGTTATAGAAAAAACTTCTTCAAAACTTGTTATTCCATCAATAACTTTATTTATACCGTTTTTTCTCATCGAAATTATACCTTTTTTTCTTATATGGTCTCTGATATCTTCAGCATCAATATTTCTATAAACCATTTTTCTGGTACTTTTCTTTACTGGAAGAATTTCAAATATACCTGTTCTTCCATAATAACCTTCGTTACATCTATTACAACCCTTTGCCTTATATAGTTTTTTATTTTTGTCTAAATCATATTTATCAATAATTGCCTCATCTGGTTTGTATGGAGTTTTACAGTGATCACATAATTTTCTTACAAGACGCTGGGCAACAACCATAATAATTGATGAACCTACCAGAAAGGGAGGAATTCCCATATCTAATAATCTTGTTACCGTAGTTGAAGCGTCATTTGCATGAACTGTTGATAAAACCATATGACCTGTTAATGCTGCCCGCATTGCTACTTCTGCAGTTTCCTGATCTCTGATTTCTCCAACCATAATAATATCCGGATCCTGTCTTAGAATTGAACGAAGCCCTTTTGCAAAGGTCAATCCTGCCTTTTTATTTACCTGTACCTGATTTACCCTATTTATATTGTATTCAATAGGATCTTCAATTGTTACAATATTTTTCTCAGTGGTAATCATTTCCTTTAAAATAGAATATAAAGTAGTTGTTTTACCACTACCTGTAGGTCCTGAGACAAGTATAATTCCATAAGGTTTTTTAATATTTTTCTTAAATATAGGGAGTTTATCATTCGGAATACCTAATTTATCCAAATTTAGCAATTCCTCTGATTTATTTAAAAGTCTAAGTACAACTTTTTCCCCAAATGATGTGGGTAAAGTAGATACTCTTATATCCACACTTACTCCTTGGTAACTAAATGAAAATCTTCCATCATGAGGAACACGCTTTTCAGCTATATCAATATTGGATATAATCTTTAAACGCGAAATTATGGCTGGCTGCAGTCTCTTGGGAGGTGTTATTATATCAACCAGCTTCCCATCGATTCGGAAGCGAACCTTTAAAGAGTTTTTAAAAGGTTCTACATGTATATCCGTAGCGCGCTGATTTAATGCTTCAATTAACATGTAATTAACAAATTTAATTGCAGGGGCACTATCCTCTTCAGTTATTTTTATTTCTTCATTTTGATTTTCTTCATCTTCTTTTTTTATATCAATCTCAGCGTCAGAATCTTCTTCAATTTCTCTTACCTTCTGAATTTCTGAATAAATATGTTTTATTCCTTTGGTTATTACATTATCTGTTGCCAAAAGAGGGGTTATATTTAAGCTTAATATTTTTTTTAAATTTTCCAGAGTTATAATATTTTCTGGGTGTTCGGTAGCAATCTTTAAAATATTATTCTCTTCATCATATTTTACGGGAAGTATGTTATATTTTTCAGCTACCTCTTTTGGTACCTTTGAAACAACTTCCGGGTTTATATCATAAATATCATTTTCAAAAAGGATTTCTACATTTAACTGTTTGGCAAGTTCCTTCATAAACTCATTTTTATCTATATAATTAAGTTCTATAAGAGCCTGCCCCAATTTAATATCTTTAATATTATGGTATTTTAGTGCTTCATTTAACTGTTCCTGAGTTATATAATTTTTACCTAATAATATTTCCCCCATTCTGGAAAATATATTTTTATATCTCTTAGGATCAATCATAATTCTAATTCTCCATTTCTTTTTCTATTTGTTTTTTGTTTAAGTATAATTTAAGAAAATTAGTTTTTTCATTATATACTGGATGTGATAATATATCTTTTAACTTCAGAAGTTGAATATTAGAATGGGTACTTAATATTCTTTTTATTTTGTCCTGCAAGGACGAATTTTTTATATCTGTTAAGTTATCAATAATATCTCTATTTATGCTTTTTATTTTATGTGGTTCAAATGTTTCCTTGCTATCAAATGATTTTACAATTTTTTCTTTATTTTTATAGTACTCAATTTTTTTATCATATTCTAAAAGATGAAATATTCCTTCTATCTCTTTTTTTAAATTCAAAATTTTAATACTTCCCTTAATGCTTTTAATCTCTTTATTCAAATCATTAATAGTTTTCCATGCATTAGCCGAAACAAATTCAACATTTTTCATTTTCAATATAATTTTCGATTTATTTTCATTTACTAAACCAGTTATTTTTTCTTTAATTTCCTTTACATTACTTCCATCTATATATCCTTTTAACTGTAATTCAACAATGTTATTATCTAAATGATTAACTTTCTCAATTAATTGAGCCATTATTCACTCCTATTTAGTACTTACAATTAATATACATTAATATATAATATCATTAAATAAGGATATATCAAGCTAATTTATCTAATGATTACCCTTATGTCTTTTGGTTTATAATCAATTAATTCAAAGTCTCCAGGAATATTAATGGTAGGAATTATATTATAATCCCCCTTATCATAACCAGTAAGATCTATAGAAACATCTATATTGCTTTTAATTGATTCCCTGTTAATTGAAACAGGAACTCTAATTTCTAATGAAATTACTTTGGGATAAATCAGTGAATAATCTCCTTTTACATTAATTTTGATATTATCAATTTCCAGAGATTTTAATTCGGTAACCTTAATATTAGCAAATATATTTTTATTTTTTTCAGCTACAAGTGTAGTATAAGGTGGCAACTGCAAATTCACTTCTTTTTTAATAGTTTTATTTATATCACTAATATCTATTGGATATGTTTCAATTATATTAACACTTTTAGGGCCTTTAATTTTTACATACTCGGGAATGATTTCAATTTCCCCTATCAGCTTGTAATCTCTTGGTAATTCTCCAACAATTTTGGGTTCTATCTTAACAAATTTTTCAACTTTCTCATCAACCACAATTTGAATTTTTTTTGATTTTTTAACATCTTTGATCAAACTATAATTATCTACATTTTCAATATTATATTTATTAACTTCAAATTCATAATTACCTTTTTCATAATTATTTAAATTTATTGAGTAAAACAAATCTCTTTTTTTTAATTCTGAGATCTGTTTCCCCTTTGCTTTTACTTCAAATTCTAATTTTTGAGGGGTATAGTCCGCAATAACCATATTTTTTGATAAATTATTGAATTTAATAGGAATTTTAATAGTCTCTTCTATTATACGATTATCAACAGTTGCAAACCACCATAAAAGAGTAATGGCTAAAGCAAGTAGTTTATAGTTGAAGTTGTTAATAAATATTTTATATAGTAATGAATTTTTCCCCTTTTTTGGCATAATTATTTCTTTTTTGCTCCCTCTTTTACAATTTCTTTTGTTTTTTCCTGAAGTAAAAGATCATATAACATATCTTTTAATTCTTCCTTTTCTACTCCCCTGCTTAGAAATTGTCCCTGAAATGCATATGAAATTGTTTTTGTTTCCTCTGAGACTACAATAACCCCGGCATCAGTTAATTCTGTAATACCCAATGCGGCTCTGTGTCTTGTGCCATATTCTTTAGGTATATTACTGCTTTCAGTAAGTGGTAGAAGTGCTCTTGCAGCATAAATTTGATTATTTCTTATTATAACAGCTCCATCATGTAATGGAGTATTTAGTGAAAATATTGTTATCAATAATTCCTTTGTTACTTTGCTGTTTATTATAACCTCATTTTCAACATAATTATCCAAATCCATATTTTTTTCAAAAACAATAAGTGCTCCTATTCTTTTAGATGACATTTCCATAACAGAATCTATAATCCGCTGAATATATTCTTCCTGCTCTACAACTTCCTTTCTAATTATTGATGAAAATATTGGCAAATTTGTAAGATTAAATAATATTTTCCTAAATTCAGGTTGAAAATTTAATATAAAATAAAATATAAGCATGTATTTAAATATTTGAATAAGTGATAGAAATAAAGTTAAATTTAAAAATTGTGCTAAAAAATTCATCAGCAAAATCATCGCTGCTATAATTAATATTTGAACAGCTTTAAGGCCTCTAAAGGATATAAAAATATAATACAGGAAAATATAAACAAGTAATATATCAATTACATCTATTATCTGAATATTTTGAAGATATACTAAAAAATTTATATTAACTGCCCCCTTTAATTAAGAAGAGAGCTTCCTCTCTTGTAGTTTTATTTTTAAAAACACCTCTCATTGCAGAAGTTACAGTTTTGGACCCCTGTTTTTTTATCCCTCTCATCACCATACATAGATGCTGTGCTTCTACAATTACAAAAACCCCCATTGGATTCAAAAATTCCATAAGCATATCAGCAATATCTGTTGTTAATCGTTCCTGTAATTGTGGGGATTTTGAAATAGTATCTACCGCTCTTGCTATTTTGCTTAATCCAGTTACCCTGTTGTTCTGGGGAATATAAGCAACATGGGCGTTTCCAAAAAAAGGAAGTAAATGATGTTCACACATGGAATAAAAAGGAATATCCCTAACAATAATCATTTCATCTTCATCATAATCAGTATGAAAATCAACAACAATTTTTTTTAAATCCTCTTTGCTAACATTAATACCTTCAAATATTTCTTCATACATATCTGCTATTCTTCCGGGAGTTTTCTGCAATCCTTCTCTGTCAGGATTTTCCCCAATAGCTTCCAGTAAATTCCTAACTGATTTTTTTATTTTTTCTTTATCCAATTTAATTATTCACCACTTTCTACTTGTAATAATTCATCTATTTCATCTGAATTAAGAACTTCTTTTTCAATTAATGCCTGTGCGATTTTTTCAATTTTGTCCTTTCCTTCTTCTATCATTTTTTTAGTTTTCATATAAGCTTCTTTAACAATTGTTTCCACCGCTTCATCAACTCTTCTGGCAGTTTCTTCGGAAATATCCTTTTGAGTTCCCAGATCTCTTCCTAAAAAGACATGTTCTTTTTTCCTTCCAAATGATAATGGGCCTATTTCATCACTCATACCCCAGTTTGAAACCATTTTTCTAGCTATACTGGTTGCCCTATTTATATCGTCCTGAGCGCCGGTGCTTACTTCATTAAAAATTACATCTTCTGTAGCTCTTCCTGCAAACATCCTGTGAAGTTGGGCAACTAAATAACTTTTTGGATAAATATGTTTTTCATCCATTGGAAGAAAATGAGTTGCTCCCATAGATTTCCCTCTTGGAACAATTGTGACCTTATGAACAGGTTCCTGTTCTAACATTAATCTTCCTATATAGGTATGTCCTGCTTCATGATAAGCAATTCTTTTCTTTTCTTCATCACTTATTACTAAACTTTTCCTTGGTTTGCCCATTAATACTTTGTCTTTTGCTTCTTCTACATCTTCCATTTCTATTTCTTGTTTTCCCTCTTTGGCAGCTAATAAAGCAGCTTCATTTGCCATATTAGCCAAATCAGCTCCGCTCATTCCAGGAGTAGATTTGGCAATTATTTTTAAATCAACATCCTCTGCTAAAGGTTTATTTTTCGTATGTATCTTTAGAATTTTTTCACGTCCATTTACATCCGGCATATCAACTACTACCTGCCTATCAAAACGGCCGGGTCTTAATAATGCTTTATCTAATACATCAGGTCTATTAGTGGCAGCAAGTACAATAATTCCTTCATTTCTTTCAAATCCATCCATTTCACCTAAAAGCTGATTCAGTGTTTGTTCTCTTTCATCGTGGCCTCCACCAAGCCCTGCACCTCTTGCTCTTCCCACTGCATCTAATTCATCAATAAATATAATTGAAGGAGAATGTTTTTTTGCTTTTTGAAATAAATCTCTAACTCTTGAAGCTCCAACACCTACAAACATTTCCACAAAATCGGAACCGCTTAAAGATAGGAATGGAACATTTGCTTCTCCTGCAACAGCTTTTGATAAAAGAGTTTTTCCTGTACCGGGGGGGCCCACTAGTAAAATTCCTTTTGGGATCTTCCCCCCTAATTTTTGAAATTTCTTGGGGCTTTTTAAATATTCAATAACTTCTTCAAGTTCTTCTTTAGCTTCATCACAGCCAGCTACATCGTCAAATGTTACATCTACATCGCCTTTCCCAATCATTTTTGCTTTACTTTTCCCAAAATTAAAAGCCTGATTTCCTTTCCCCTGCATTCTTCTTATAAAGTATATAAAAACAACAAAAATAATTATTGTAGGTAAAACATAAATAAGGAATAATTTAAAATCCCCTGAGGAAGGTTCCTCTATTTTTATATTAGAATTTTTATTTAATAATTTCTCAATTGCAAGTCTGTCATTTTTAGGAATAATAGTTTCAAATTTCTGGGCACCATTAGCTAAACTTTTTTTAAAATTACCTTCTACTTTCATTTCCTGAATTTCTACAGTCGATATGTTGTCATTTTCAATATACTCAATAAATTCACTGTATGTAATTTCTGCAACCTTGGTATCAGATTGCCATTTTTCTATAAAATGAAAAAGAAGCAGTACTACAAAAAACAAAATAATCCATATAATTCCATCTCTAATTTTTTTCATTATAAGATAACTCCTTTACTATATTTTAATAAGTAGTTTAATTATAATATTCTTAAAGTCAAGCATAAACCATTCTTTAATCTCGGAGTTATTATAACATAAAATTGCTATTCATAAAGAGGATTATTAGCCCACTAAATGATTTGTTAGTAAATTAAACTGTCTTGGGGGGTTAGAAATTAATCCCTATACTTGCAGCAATTCCAATTCTTTGCGGCATATTTTCTTCATCAAAATTTAACTTAAGATCTTCGGGAGTTAATGCTGCAGCCAAATCCATCCTCACATACTTGAAATCTAAGCCTAATCCAGTAGTAATTAACTGAGCAGATTTATTTAATTTATCACTCATCCCCGGGGTAATAATCGTCCCTAGCCTTAAATTAATAAATTTCAACAATTTAAACTCAGAACCAAGACTAATATTTCTTATATCAGTAAACTCTCCATCTTTCTTAGTTAAATCAGCATCCATAGCAAAATTTATATTTTTATTTAAGATATAATTTACACCGAATCTGGCTTCAGTTTTGGGTTTATATGCTTTAGGAGTAACCCTTTCTTCTTTTTTTATCCCAACTAATATCCCCTACAATGATATTTCTTATTGTTAATCCAACATTTAGCTTTTCAAAGATTTTCATATAAGCAGCAAGATCCAGTCCCGCAGTACTTCCTTCAAAAGGATCATTAAATTGATCAAAAACATTATCTTCCCCATTATCTGTCTCATCGTCTTTAAACTGTTCTACCATAAAAACCTGTGAATAATTATATCCTTTGATCAGTTTAATATTTCCTCCTACAGCTACCCCCATTATTTCATCCATTTCTAATGACTTAGAAAATGATACTATAAATTCATTTAATAATATACCATCTACAACTACTTCACTATTATTGTTTATAATACCAATTTTATTTTCCGGATCTGGATTCTGATATGTATTAAATGGATTTTCTACATATTTTATATATAAATAATTTTCAAGATACTGCCGTTCATCTCCACTGAAAACACTATTCCCCGAATTCAGTTCATTTAAAATCGGTAAAATAATATTATTAAATGCATCTTCTGCCTGGGCTTGTGTATAATTAGAAGTACCCAGTATATTTTCCATTGATAAATAATCAAGAGGAATAGTTCTTAAAATACTTACATCTGCTGTTCTTGAATAAAACTGTATATCAGATAATGCTGTAATTCCTAAACTTAAATTTACATATGGGGTTCCTTTTATATTAAAAAAGAATCCACCTGCAAGGTCCATATTAGTTCCAACTCCACCATTATCAAATTCCATAAATTTATCACTATATTTATTATAAAAATTCTTAAATTCTTCTATGTTTTCCTGGGAATTCCATAAAGTTGTATTTTCAATGGAATACAGGAATTCTTCATATTCAGAATCTAAATTGTTAAATTCGGTTATTTTTTCGCTCATATTTTGCATTATATCAATTCCAAAATCTATTTTAGCTGTAACCAGATTATTTTCGATAAAACTCATTGCTGCAGGATTCCAGTATACTGCACTTGCATCGAGTGTAGAAGCTATTCCAGCTCCTCCCATTCCCATTGATCTTGCCCCCATCACAGGAAAGGAGTATGTAACAATTTGTAAAAAAAATATAAAAATAATTAAAAATAATATTTTTTTCATAATTACCTCCCTTATCATTTATTATAGAATAATTTTTTTAAATTACAATTATTTTTATAAGAAATATCGGAAAGAATCAGTATACTTAAAATGTTTCATTAATTACTCTGTCAAATTGATATTTGAACAATAAACATAAATTTAAAAAGAAATTATCCTCAGAAAGGTAATAATATAACCAGGAATAAATTAAAATAATCAATTAAGAGGGAGAAATTCCCTCTTAATTTAATTTTTCAGATTTCAATTTCAGTTCCCGGTTTAAGGTAAATGGAATTCATTCCCCGGTGTTTTATTTTCTCTACAAATTCTTCTGGTGAACTTTTTATTACATCAAATGTATTAAAATGTATGGGAATAACAGTTTTGGGCGAAATAAATTCTGCTGCTTTAAGTGCATCATCTACATCCATTGTAAAATTCCCACCTATCGGTAAAAAAGCATAATCAATTTTATAATCCTTTAAAAGTTTCATGTCCATAGTTAATCCCGTATCACCTGCATAATAAAATCTTTTATTTTCTGTTTCCCACAAAAACCCACATGGGTTGCCTAAATAAATAATTTCATTATCGGTGATAAGTCCAGAACCGTGTAAAGCGTTAGTTAATTTTATCCAGCCAAAATCAAAGTTAAATTTCCCTCCAATGTGCATTGGATGAGCTTTAATTCCATGTTGAATACAGTATTGAGCTAATTCAAATGGTGCAACAACTGTAGCTCCACTTCTCTTTGCTATATCAAAGGTATCTCCTAGATGGTCACCATGTCCGTGTGATAGGAAAATATAATCAGGATAAAAATCATAATTATCATTTTTAACCCACGGATTATCACTTATAAAAGGATCCACAAGAATTTTTGTTTCTCCATCAAAATATAATGCTGAATGTCCTATATAAATTAATTTCATATTACCTCCTCTGTTTAATAATATTTACATAAGGAAATAAATATTTGGGTCTGCTATCATATTCCAAAATTGTATTAATTTTTGAATTAATATCCATGGTGCTGGATAAAAACGGGTTTCCCTCTGATAATTTTTCAAAAAATGATTTTGGTTTGGGATAGATTTCCAAAGACAGATTATCTGTTTTTAGATTTTTTTTCATATCAGCAACAACTTTTGAAAAATCACCAATTTCATCAATCAACCCATTATCAAGTGCCTGCTGTCCGGTATAAACCTTACCCTGAGCTATATTTTCTATATACTCACTGGATTTATTTCTACCTTTAGCAACTCTGGTTTTAAATTCAATATAGGTCCTTCGCATACTTTTTTCAATAAGAGTTAATTCGGCCTCTGTTATGTGTGAAGTATTTCCAAAATTGGTATATTTTCCTTTTTTAAAATGATCGAAATTCAAATAAAGTTTATTTTTCAGAAATTCAGAAAAATCTGGTATCATTGCAACTACCCCAATAGAACCGGTAATTGTACTGGAGTTTGCATAAATCTTATCTGCATTGCAGGAGATATAATATCCTCCTGAAGCAGCCATATTACCCATTGAAACATAAACGGGTTTTTTCTTTTTTAATTTTTCTACAGCGTTCCACATTAAATCACTGGCAAGAGCAGATCCTCCTGGAGAATCAACCCTTATAATAACTCCTTTAACATTCTCATCTTCCATTACTTTGTTTATCATTTTTATAAATGTATCGGAACCAACACTCTCCTGATCTCCAAAAAGAGGATTGAATGATTTTTTGCTTTCTCCTAGTACTATATTGCCATCAGCAACAATAACAGCAATTTTACTCTTGTATAAATCTCTTTGAAATGATTGGGAATATTTATTAATTTCAATTATTTTTTTATTATTAATATTATATTTTTTATAAAACTCATTCCGATATAAAAGTTCATCCACCAAATTATTGTCCAGTGCTTTTTTAGGTGAAAATAAAAAATACTCCCCATTCAAAACTTCTTCGGTAAATTCTTTATTATTTAAATTTCTATTTTTCACAATATTTTCTATATCGGTTTCAAAAAAGGAATCAATTATTTTGGTAATATTTTCTTTCATATAAGGAGACATTTCATTTCTGGAAAACATTTCTCCAGCCCCCTTATAATTACCTATATGTATTACATTGAAATCAATTCCTAATTTAGTAAATAATCGTTTTAAAAATACTCTTGAATAATAATACCCCCTTATCATTAGAAAATTAGATTCTGATGGAGTAAGGATTATTTTATTTGCTATTGATAGAGCAGAATATTTATATCTATTAATATTAGATGTAAAAGCATAAACTTTTTTTCCTGCCTGCTGTATATTTTTAATTTTAGCAAGAATTTCTTCCCTCTGTGCCCTGGGTAGTGATAAATCTTCGAGAATAATTCCATTAATATTATTATCATTTTTAATTTTTTCTAGTGAATTAAGTAAATCAAAAAAGGTTAAATTTGATTTCCTTTTAAAATAAGAAACTTCCTCTTTATATGGGAGCTTCTTTGAAAGGTCAATCTTTACGAAACTATTTGATTCTACATCATAGGTTTTTGGCTGGGTATACTTTGAAATAGATAAAAAAATGAACAATATCCCCAGTCCGACAAAAACTGTAAAAATCAAAAATGCGACAAGGCATCCTTTTGACTTATTATTTTTCATTTTTTCCCCCCTAATTACTTTTTATTCTTTTTCTTAGGATATAATGATTCTTCAAACTCTTTTTGTAATTCGACAACCTCTTCATAAAAAGCTTCCACCCTTTGCTTTACATTTTCAATATCTTTCAAAAATATTGATAAATCTCTTGCAAGATATTCCAATCTACTGTGTACCAACATATCCCATTCATATTCACTTTTATCTTTCTTTTTATTAAACATAATAACCTCCCGGATACTCATTTATTCATATCTATTACAACTTTAATTGCTTTTCCTGATTTAATTAACTCAATTCCTTTTTTAAAATCTTCTAAAGGAATTTTGTGTGTGATTATTGGCTCCAAATTCAACTTATCTGATTCCAACAAGCCTTTTATCTGGTACCATGTATCAAACATAATTCTTCCATTAATTCCATAAACTTTTAAGCCCTTAAATATTATATCTTCATTTAAATTCAGAGATACATTCTCATCAAAAATACCTAATAATGATACTCTACCTCCTTTTCTCATAGATTTAAATAAATTTTTTGCGGCTTGAACACTTCCACTCATTTCGAGACCAACTTCAACTCCTAATCCATCTGTGATTTGCATAATTTTTTCAACTACTTTTTCATTCTTAGGATTGATAGTTATATCTGCGCCCAGTTCTTTGGCCTTATTTAATCTAAAATCATTAATATCTACAGCAATAATCTTTGATGCTCCGCTTGCTTTTGCAATGTTTACACTCATTAGACCAATAGGGCCACAACCCATTACCAGAATGCTTTTTGCGGTTACCTGTTCAACAAGAGTGGTATAAACCGCATTGCCCAGAGGCTCCTGAATAGAAGCTATCTCTGGTTTTAAATCTTTATTGTTTTTAATAATATTTTCCTCAGGCACTCTGATATAATCAGTAAAAGCTCCATCAACATGGACTCCTAATATCTTTGTATCGACACAAATATGTTTCATATGATTTTTGCAATAATAACATTTACCGCATCCTATATGGGTTTCAGAGGAAACATAATCCCCTTCAGTAACTGTAGTAACACCTGCTCCGGTTTCTACTACTTCCCCGCAAAATTCATGTCCAATCACCCTTACCGGCTCTATTCTAGCTGCGGCCCAGTCATTCCAATCATATATATGAACATCAGAACCACATATTGATGCTGTATTGACTTTTACAATAACATCATCTCCATTTTTAATTTTTGGTTTATCAATATCGATTAATTCTACCCCTTTTTCTCTTTTGGTTTTAGCAATAGCTTTCATATAACCTCCTTAACTTTTTATTATACATCTAATATTATTTTTTTTAAGTAAATCAAAAGTAAACCCTTCTTCTCCGCATGAGGGACTTTTTGATTTAAGTATAGCTTTATTTATATTTAATTTTTTACAAATTTTTAAAGTTTCTCTTGCCCCTTTTAAAAAATTTTCGGTTAAATCTATTTTGGAGTTACGTGAAACTGCCCTTTTGCTTCCATCAAGAAATAAAATATCAGCCGGTTCTCTTGGAGTAGATAACCCTCCTAGCTGTTCCGGGCATACAGGAATAAGGCATCTCTTCTGAAAATTATCAGTACATAATTTATTGATAATCTTCCCATCGTATCTAGTTCTTAAGCCAATTAAACATGCGCTAATTAGAATTTTGTCCATTTTTCTTTACCAATTTAAGATTGATTTTAGGTTTGTTATCCTGGTTTTTTCCAACTTTTATTTTTATTTTATAATCCCTATATTTTTTACTATTTTTAACTGAATTAATTTTGTTTTTTATTTTCTTTTTATATTTCTCAGAATTTTTTGAATCGATATCTATTTTTGAAAGTATTTTGTCAATTTTTCTATCCAAATTGCTATCCTCAGAAGTATTATTTTTTTTATTAACATATTTAGGCTTACTTTCTTTAACTTCATCAGAATCATTATTTAATACCTGTGTAGCTACATTTTTGTTAAAAAGAGCTTTATTAATTTGTTTTTCGTGCTTCCCTTTTTTTAATCTATAACTATTGCTTATACTCTCAAAATTAAACTTTACCTTCGTTGAACATAACTCCAAATTATTACCAATTTCCTTCAATTTCTTCTCTATTTCATTTTGCAATTGTCTAACTTGTCTTACTTGTTTATATTTTTTATAGTGGGGGATGGTTTCAAGATCAATTATAAAGTCCTCTAATTCTTTTATTTTGTTCCTAAGTTTTTTCAAATCCTGCATCTTAAATTTACTAATCATGATTTAGGAACCCGTTTCCTCTAACAGTTCACCGCAATTTGAACAATATTTAGAATCATTATCAATAATTTCCCCACAATTTTTGCATTTGACTTTTCCCCTGGAGAGTTCTAATTCTGTACCACAATATGGGCAATATTTATTATTATATGCTATTTTTTTCTCACATTTAGTACAAATTACAAAGCTCTCTTCATCTTCTGAATCAGGTATAGAGGGAAATATTTCTTTCAAATCTGCACCTAAATTTAATTTATCTTCCTGATAAACTTCATAATTTTCTTCCTGAGGTTTGGTATTAAAAGTTGTTTGAGAACTAACTTCAGAATTAAGCTTTTTATATTTTAAATTTAATATATTAAAACTATCTACAATTATGCCGAACTTTTTAAAACTTTCTATTACTTTTTCAACAGCATTATCTTCGACAAAATCCTGATCAAAATTGTTTTCTATTATTTCATCAAGTTGTTCATTATAATAGGATTTCAATGCGCCTTCAATAGTTTGACGGAAAAAGTTAACAAGATGAGAATCTTTTTTAATTTCATTTTGAAACAGAATAGTTTTGAGAAAATACAATATTTGTACTATTTTAATTTCATATGTTCCATATGATTGAATATTATAACTATCAATATTTAAATTAACCCCCCATTTTAAATCATCAACTTTCTCCCTGTTAATAAAAACTATATTGGCCTTAAATCTGGACAGGTCAATATTCTTATCAAATAAATATCTTGATAGTTTAGGCAGTCTCTTTTTAGAAAAAATATATTCCCCAGGACCAAAAAGATCAAAAACCTGCTCATCCTTAATTAGAGCAACCCTATAACCTTCATCAACATCCAGTTTGGTTCCCATTTTTAAATAAGAATTCTGCCCGAAAATTTTTAAAACAACATCCTGATCTTCAAGACTAACATTATCTAATATATCATCCATTTTAAACCCCTTACTCTTTATTATTATATAAATTATATACAGGCTAACATAAAAGTCAATAAACTCTTCTAATAATCAAATATACTATTTCCTATAAATTCCCTCAAAATGGAAGATTTGGGAACATAATAAGGATCAATAGAATTAAACAATTCCAGTATATTTAACAATTTTCTTGCTTCAGCATAATAAATACTATCCTCCTTAACATGAATCAAAAATCTTTTACAAAAATCTTTTAAAACAGATATTTCATAAGGTAGGGCTGAATTAAACATTACATCAGCTCTTTCCTGAAATGGAAAAATATATTTATTTTCACCTTTCTGTACATCGGTCCACATCTTTAGTGTTTCATCAGCAGAGTGCCCTCTAAACTGAGCATCTCTTACAATTCTTCTTATTAATCTTACATCACTTGTATGTATTCTATTGTATCTATCAAGATTTAAAGGCGTCAAAGCGCTAACATATATTTTAAATTTTATATTGTCCGGTATAAATTTGGTAAGAGACGGGTGTAAAGAATGTATTCCTTCAATTATTATTGGATCATTATGTCCAATTTTTATTGTTTTTCCTTTTTTTCTTACCCCTGAAACAAAATCATACTCGGGAAGTGTTACTTCTTCTCCTTCCAGCATCCTTAATATATCTTCATTAAATTTAGAAATATCTATAGCCTTAATTGATTCAAAATCTTTATTACCATTTTCATCTATGGGGGTTTGTTTTCTGGGAAAAAAATAATCGTCCATTTCTATAGTAATGGGTTTTAGCCCTGCAGCTTTAAGATGAATTGCCAATCTTTTTGAAAAAGTAGTTTTTCCTGATGCTGAAGGTCCTGAAACCAACAAAAGACGGGATCTATCCAGATTTTCTAATATATTATCAGATATATCTACAATTTTTTTCTCGTGCATTTTCTCAGAAATTAATATCATCTCCTTATGCAGGTTTTGATCAATTTTTTCATTTAATGACGGTGCATATTTAATATCAATAATATCTGTCCATTTTTCATATTCCTGATGAATTCTAAAAAGCTTTTTGCTTTCTTTAAAAAAAGCAATTTTTTTCATATTGGCCCTATCGGGCAACTTTAAGATAAATCCCGGAGGATAATATAATAAATTGAATATATTTAAGTATCCGGTAGAGGGAACAGTGTTGTAATAGGGAAGCTCATATACTTCATCAGTAAGTTTTATTAATTTATTTAGATTTTTTTTCTTTAGTATTTCAGCTTTCTTTTCAAGATTGTTCTTTTTTAAAAGTCTATAAAGTTCTTTATTTCCCTTTTCAATAATTTTAAAATCAATATCCTCTTCAACCAGTTTTTTCATTTTTTGCTTAATCTCATTAATGTGAGATATCTTTAATATTTTAGCCTGGTTAGATTCAAATTTGCAGTAAATACCATGGCTCAAGGTATGTTCAACAGAAAATTTAGAATCAGGATATATTTTTTTAATTGCTGCTGCTAAAAGCATAATCAAACTTTTTTCATAAATTCTATAACCTTCTTTCTCATTTAACTTAATTACCTCATAATCCATATCCTGAATTAAATTTTTATCAATTTCGTATTTTGAATAAATTTTACCTTCCGCTTTTATTGCTACATTATTCTTATCAATAAATATTTTATTTAAATCTTCTGACATAAATAACCTTTCATTTTATTTTTTTATTTATATTATTAAATATTTTATAAGTTTTGTTATCATATAATATTACTATCACTTTTTCAATTGAAGAATTGTGGAAATTCAAATAATTTTTTATTGTAGATAAAATTACTTCTGCAGCTTCTTTTAGAGGGTATCCAAAAACTCCTGTGCTTATGGCTGGAAAAGCCAGCGATTTAATACCGTAATCATCAGCGATTTTAAGACTATTTTTCACTGCTTTTGTTAATAATTTTTTTCTATTCGGGGTGGATTTTCTTGGCCCTACAGCATGTATTACATAATCTGCTTTTAATTTTCCTCCAGACGTTATTACTACTTCTCCAATATTGATTGGTGATTTTTTATGACATTCCTTTTGAATTTCTTCCCCACCTTTTTTCCTTATTGCCCCAGCAACTCCACCTCCCATAATCAATTGTGTATTCGCAGGATTTATAATTGCATCAACATCCAGATTCGTAATATCTCCTTTTTTTAGTTCCAGTTGTTCTATCATATTACAACCCCCATAATTCATTTTTTAATTCCCTCTGCATTAATCGGTTAATAATATTTTCAATTTCTGCATTGTTATATATTACATCATAAACTGCTTTAGTAATTGGCATTTCTACAGAGAATTTCTGGGATAAATCTTCAGCATTTTTAACCGTATAATAACCTTCTACAATTCCCCCGGCATTATTAAGAGCATCATCTGCTGAATAATTTTTGGCAAGAAGCTTTCCGAAACTGTAGTTTCTGCTTTTACTATCAGTACAGGTTAATATTAGATCCCCCATACCTGCAAGTCCCGAAAAGGTTTTCATATCTGCACCAATTTGTTTTCCCAGTCTGGTAATTTCAGCTAAACCTCGGGTAATTAAAGCCGATCTGGTATTTTTCCCAAGACCCAGACCCTCTATCATACCAGAGGCTATGGCCATTACATTTTTTAAAGCTGAAGATAGCTCAACTCCTAAAGCATCTTCATTTAAGTAAACCCTAAAAAAATTACTGCTGAGCTGCTTTTGAATTTTTTTTGCAGTCTTGTTTATATCCCCGGCAAGAACAACAGCTGTATGCATTTTTTCATAGACTTCTTCAGCAAATGAAGGGCCAGATAAAATATATATCAAACTGTCAGCACAATATTTTTTTATTATATCTACAGGAAAGTTCATTGTACCAATTTCAATGCCTTTAGATAAATTTATAATAATTTTTTTGCTGTCAAGATTTGTCAATTTCCACACTTCATCCATAAATTGAACTGGAACTGCATTTATTAATACATCCCTATTACAAACTTCATCAAGTTCATTGGTGGCATTAAGATTTTTATTCAGTTTTGCTTCCCGAAAATACATAGAATTTTCATTGAAATTATTGATAGAATTTACAACTTCTTTTTCATAAGCCCATATTTTTACATCTAGACCTTTATTAGAAAGATAATTTCCAAAAACAGTTCCCCAGATACCTGCTCCAACAATTCCATATTTCATATTATCCTCCATTTACATCTTTTTTAATTTTAACAAGGATTTATTTTCATTCAAGAATTTTCAATAAAGCTGATAGGCGGATTTGAACCGCCAGCCTACGATTTACGAAACCGTTGCTCTACCGTTGAGCTATATCAGCGGGTTAATATTTAATTATAATCTTTCCAGTTCAACCGTAAAGTGTCTGAGTATAGGAGCTTCTCTTACAATTTTAAGCCCCTTATTATAATCTTCTCTTTTTTTATATATTTTTTTAATTTTATTGGCAACATAATCTAAATGATTTTTTGTATAAACTCTTCTGGGAATAGCTAATCTTAATAATTCTAAATCAGGATACCTATTTTTACCAGTTTTAGGATCCCTATCAGCCAGCAAAGTTCCTATTTCTACACCTCTGATTCCACCTTCAATGTACAGTTCAACTCCTAACAGCTGTGCAGGGAATTGGCTCTGGGGAATCTGTGGAAAAAATTTCTTGGCATCAATAAATACTGCATGACCTCCTGCAGGTTTTTGTATTGGAATATTGTAACTATCCAGCTTATCAAATAGATATTTAACCTTCCCTATCCTTGACTGTAAATAGGAATATTTAGTAGCTTCGCGTAATCCCTGCGACAAAGCTCCAAGATCTCTTCCGGCCATTCCTCCATAAGTAAGATAGCCTTCATACATTATATTATATGTAGATGCCTTCTGATAGATATCTTTACTTCTTAATCCAATTAATCCACCTATATTTACTATTCCATCTTTTTTACAGCTCATTGTAAATCCATCAACATAAGAAAACATCTCTTTTACAATTTCTTTTATGGTTTTGCTTTTATAACCCTTTTCTCTTTCTTTTATGAAAAAGGCATTTTCAGCAAATCTTGCTGCATCGAATAATAACATGGTATCATTATCTTTACATATTTTTGCAACATCTTTTATATTTTTCATTGAAACAGGCTGTCCACCTGCAGAATTACATGTAATAGTAATTATAACAAAGGGAATATTACTATTATCTTCGGTAGCAAAAAGCTTTTGTAATTTATTCAAATCAACATTACCTTTAAATGGATGCTCTGCAGTAGTATCTGATGCTTCCTCAATTGTACAGTCAATAGCCTCTGCTTTGCGGGATTCAATATGTCCTTTGGTAGTATCAAAATGAGCATTACCAGGTATAATATTCCCCTCTTTAATTAAAGCAGAAAATAAAACATTTTCAGACGCTCTTCCCTGATGTGTTGGTAAGAAATATTCAAATCCAAACAGATCTTCGATGGTTTCCTTTAGTTTAAAATATGATTCTGCCCCCGCATAACTTTCATCTCCCAGCATTATTTCCGACCATTGTTCATCACTCATTGCATTAGTTCCGGAATCTGTAAGTAAATCGATTAAAACATTTTCACTTTTAAGATTGAACAGATTAAATTTAGCATTTTTAATAAATTTTTTTCTCTCTTTTTTTGTAGTTGTTTTTAATCTTTCAACCATCTTAATTTTGTAAGGTTCCATCTCACTAAAGTTCATAAATACCTCCTTTAAAGTAAATTTATAATAACAAATAACATATTATAATCAATTAATATTTGAATCTTAATCTTAAATCAATATTATACTTTAGATCTCCTTCTTCTTCAATAGCTCCTGATTCAAGTGATAAATTATCATTTAAATAAAAAATAAAATTTAATGTTCTTCTTTCAGTTTTCATATATTCATCTCTGTATAAAATATAAAAGTCCTCATTAATATACTTTCCAACTTCGATATCAAGATATCTTTCTTCATCTGAAAGAAGATTTCCCCTAACATTTAAAATATCAAGAGCAGAAGAAGATTTTATTGGTTGTAGAAGCCCTTTTTGTAAAAAATGAGTGGCAATTTCTCCTGCTTTCCTATCAAGAATATTTCTTTGTTCAATTTCCTCCGAAGTATAATTAAACAACAATAAAGAAACAATATCGTTTTGTGATAAATTAGGATCATCACTGGTTAATTCAACATTTGGGGAATTAATATCTCCATTTAAATACAAATTAATAGTTTTTTTACCATTATGAAACACATATGTTTCCGCTAACAAATCTATCTGGGGGGTATCTTCCGGAGAATTAGGAAAATTTATTATGCATCGTTTAATGTTAAATTGAACTGTTAAGTATTGAATATTTCCTTTTATTGCTTCTAACTGTCCAGCCATATAGATTTTATTGCTTTCAAAGTCATTTTTATAATATATATCCGATTCAAATTCAATATTTGCAATATCATTTTTTATCCATAGATCATTATCTGAAACAAAATGCAAATTAAGTGATTTATTTAAATCATACGAACCCTGACCGGTACCAATTAATTCCTTAAAACCTGCATCTATTAGCCCCTTATTAATTTTAAGATTACCGCTTATACTGCTTCGGTTCTCATCCCCTTCAAAAAATATATTTCCAACTAACCAACCATCAAAATACCACAATTTGGGTACATATATTTTATTTAATTTTAGTGTGATTTTATAATCAGAAACTCTCCTTATATCACTGTAATAACCAAATAATTCAATATTATTATTGTTTTCTGACTTTCCTGTTAATTTATCTATTTTTAGATAATTATTCTTTATTGAAGCAGTTCCACTAATATCATTAACATACAGATTTCCAAAACTGTATACAATTAGATTAGTATCAAAAACCTCTAAATTCCCATTTATTTTAATTTCATCATTATAGGTTATATTTAAAGGTCCCTTAAAATAACCATCAATCACTCCCAAATTATCCAGTAGCGGGTTTACTAAATAAGAAGAATACATTTTATTTAAAACTACCTGTATATTAAAATTTTCTAATTTAAACTTATACTTATCTATATTGAAATCCATGTCTCCTTTAATCATGTTTTTGACTCTATCAACATAAAAGTGAGAATTTTCCAGTATAAAGGAGTTTTTCCTTAGTTTTCCGGCAAGCTGGATATCGGAGTAATGAACATTTTCGAGCTGGTCTGTATTAACTGTCAGACTGGGTATATTTAATTGCAACCTCGACTGTTTATTTTGATTATCGATTGTTTTGTAGGTAAAATTAAGATCAGCATTTCCCCTTAATTCATCAAAAGTTTCGAAATATTTTTTAATAATACTCAGGTTTATATTACTTTTAATATCTAAATCTGTTTTTAACAAACTATAGTAGGTTTCTAAATTTAATACAAAAAAACTATCATTGCTTTTAATTTTTAAATCTTTTAAACTTAACTTCTTTTTATTAAATCTTAAGGTATCAACAGTGAAGAAATAATCATCTCCATAAAGAGATATCTTATTTTTGATATTATCAAATATCCAGTCATTTCCCTCTTTAAATGCCTCTAGATTAAATGATATTTTATTTTCATTTTCAATATATAAATTGCTCTCTGAAGTTCTCAATCTCTTTTTATTAGGATCATATACTAACCTAAGCTCTCCTTTTTCAAATATTCCTGAATTTTCATATGTTAAATCCTTAAATTTAAATTTAATATTCAAATTATCTTTATAAGATAACTCAGACGAAGTATTTGCAATTTTAATTTTGTCTTTAAATTTCAGATCATTTGTTTCTAATTTCCCATTAAATTTTATATTTTTATTTTTCTTTTGAACTTCCCCATCAAAATTTACAATACCTTCTATATCATCTCTTTTTGCCAATTTATCTATTTTTATATTTTGTAATTTCAATTCAAAATCGTATGAGTTATTGAAATAATATCCTTTTAAATCCAGCGTTCCTCTACCAATATCCATATTAGCTTCATTTATTTTATAATAATCCTGTTTTTTTTCTAATTTAGCTTTTCCATTTTTTATTTGCTCCTGATTTAACATTCCATTCAAGTTCTTTAAATTTATAGAGCCAACAAAATTACTCCAGTTGGTACCTCTACCCGAGAAATTCATTTCTCCATCTAAAGAACTGGTGTATTCCATATTTTTGAATAATTCAGAAATATTAATATTATGGAAATTAAAATTTCCCTCAAGTTTATTCTCCCCTTTATAGAAATAGTTTAAATTTCCACTCAAATTGCCATCTTTCCATTGAACATTCAAATCACTTACTTTAACCATATTGGATGATAAAAACAAATTATAATTTCCATCATTTACTATTATATTTTTATAATTTCCATTCAAAAGTGACATAAAACCGGAAAATTTTGGGGCGGAAAGGTCGCCCATAATTTTACCATAAATTGAAACTTCCCCACCTGCTTTATTTGATAAATTATTTAAATTATAATTTTTTAAATTCAAATCTATATTTAAATTTTTATCTTTTATTCTTCCGTTTAAATTTAATACAGATTGATTCAGATCAGAGGTAACATTAATTGTAATATTTTTATTTTCTTTTTTAATTATAGAATCATATATTTTTAATTTATTGTTCCTATAGGAAAGGTTTGAATGATTTATTTCTAGTACTGTAGTTTTATATTCCTTTTCTAACTGGAAATTGCTTTTTTCAAATTTAACATAAAAATCTTTATTGTAGACAAAGTAAAGGTCATTACAATTTAAACTGCTAATTTTAAAATTTAAAGAATTCGTTCCATCTTTTTTATTTTCAAACAAATTTAATATATCATTTTTATATATGATTGCTTGATGGACATCTAATTTTATAATATTTATCTTATTCCTATAAAAAAAGGATAAAGGAGAAACTATTACTGAGGCTTCTTTGATAGTGGATTCTCCTCCGATACTTATATTGCTCAATTCAAGTTTAAAAGGGAACCTAATATCTATATTGTTTTTATCAATTTTAACATTATACTTTTTTAAAATTAAAGAAAGATAGTTGTCAGTAAGGTAATCATCAATGTTCATATATGTAATAAAAAATATTATGGTAAGAAAGATTAGAATAGAAATAAATATTTCAACAAATATAGTTCTTAATATTTTTTTCATATTAAAAAATTTGTCCTATTGTTAAATAATATCCTTCTCCCTTATCAGATATTTTATATGCATATCCCGCTCTTAAAACCAAAAATGGAAAAATATATCTAAGTTCCAAACCTGTAGTAGCTTTTAGGTTCTCTTTGTTAAATTTTTCGTTTCTTTTTATCCCTTCACCAATATCAACGAAACTCTCAACCCAGAGCTTTTTATATATTTTTACCCTTTCAGCTATATTAATAATTATTGCTCTATAAAATTCATCACCAATCCCTTTATAATTGTATCCTCTGATATCATAAACACCGCCCAGGGATATTAATTCATCATAAGGAACTTTTAATTTGTTATTTATACTGCTATAAATTTTATAGTTAATATGAAATAAAGCTATGAACTTTGACCTATAAAGATTTTTATAAAATGTAGTATCATAATTCCCATACAGATACTGCCAATCACCCTTTAAAATTGATCCGGAAAATCTCTGAAACAAGCTTACATAAAAACTATCTTTTACTGGATTTAATTTACGTTCGATATTATCATAATAATATTTTGCAACTAAATTATTAGAGATCAGCCATTTATTTTTTTCAGCTCCACTCCCCTCAATATCGAGATCTTCATAGAAAGTCAATTTTTTTTCAAAACCAAAAGTAAAAAAATAATCTTTTCTTATTTCTTTTGTGAATAAAGAACTATACATTATTTTGCTGTATTTTGTTTTTCCATCTTTTTCAAATTTTAATCCCAGGTTGTTTTCCCAGCTAAATCTATTAAAAAAAAATCTTGGTTGTGTTAGATTTAAATTTGAATTAACCTCATAATAGTTTTTATTAAAATCGATGTTATTATCATTTGTGAATTTTAATATTAGTAATCTATTTAAGAAATTATTATTGCCCCACTCCAGCCCAAAACGGGTTGTAGCCGGAGTAGTATATCCAACATTAAAACCCACCCACTTGAATTTATCCTCAGTTATATCAAACAGCAAATCCACTTCTTTTTTTTCCCTTTCATAATATTTAATTTGAATATGTCTAAAAACATTTAAATCATATAATAATTTTCTGTATTTAATAACTTTTTCTTTTGAATACCTATCACCTTTTTCAAAAGTTAAACGTTTTTTTATATATTTTTTATCAATTTTATTAAGTCCGGTAAACATAATATCCCCGAAATAATGTATGTTTCCTTCTTCAATATTTATATTAACAGTGACATCCGTTTTATTATTGATGGTCTCACTTAAGGATACTTTGGGTTGAAAATATCCTTTATTGGATAAATAATCGATAATGGAGGATTTTAAAGTGGATATTAAACTTTTAGAATATATATCTCCATAAAATTTTTTGGTAATTTTAACCAGTTCAAATTTGCTATCATTAACAATAATTTTTTTTACTTTTAAGGGATTTCCTTCAAATATATCTATAGTTATTGATATATCATTCCCTTCAATATCATAAGATGCTGATATTTTTGCATATTTATAGCCCTGCTCATTATAAAATTTATTAATAGTATCTATATCAGAAAAAAACAAGGTTGAATAAAATTCTGCGCCCTTTTTGAGTTTTAATCTATCCTTTATTTGAGAATCAGTAAAGGTTTTGTTGCCTTCTATTAAAACCTGTTTAACTTTTTCATTTTGAGCAAGAGCAATGGAAGAAAATAGGAAAATAATTAAGGGAAATACAAAAATCCTTAATAGTTTATTGTCTTTCCCGCTTTTATACATCTTGTACAAACATAAACCTTTTTTGTTTTTCCTTCCTCTTTAATTTTAACACGCTGCAAATTAGGTTTAAATCTTCTCTTGGATTTGTTTTTTGCTCTACTTATCTTATTCCCTTTTAAAGAACTTTTATTACAAAAATAACATTTTTTTGCCATAATAATACCTCCTAAATCGAAAAGAATAATATCATATCCTAAATATTTTTCAAGGTTTATTTTTAGCTTTATTCCACAATTTTTCCATCTCTTCTAATGTAGCCCCGGATAAATTACTATTATTATTTTTGAGGCTATCTTCAACATAGCTGAATCTCTCTATAAATTTTTTATTAGTAATTTCCAAAGCATCTCTTATATCAAATCCCAAAAAATTAGAAAAATTTATAAGAGAAAAAACAAGATCTCCAACTTCTTCCTTTAATTTTTCATCACTTCGGGTATTTTTTCTCTTCATTTCATCATTAATTTCATTAAATTCTTCTTCCACTTTTTCAAATACTTCTTCAGTATCCTTCCAGTCAAAACCGATTTCTCTAACTTTTTTACTAATATAAGCTGCTCTTTCTATAACAGTCAAATCATCAGGGATGTTATCCAATAAATATTTGCCCATACTTAACCCAAATCTTTATAATTGTCTGGTATATATCTCTTTAAAACCTCTGGTATACTAAAAGAACCATCACTATTTTGATTTTGTTCCATTATTGCTGGAAAAAGTCTGCTGGTTGCCAGACCGGATGCATTTAAAGTGTTTATTGGAATATTTCTGTCAGAAGAATTTTTTTTGTAGCGAATATTTCCCCTTAATGCCTGGAAATTTCTTGAATTAGAAACAGAGCTAACTTCCTTATATTGATTCATGCTTGGTATCCAAACCTCAATATCAAATGTTTTTGCCATTGCGAAACTACAATCTTTAGCAGCAAGTTTTGTAATTCGATAATGTAAATTGAGCTTTTTGACAAGAGATTCCGCCTGATTTACCATTACTTCTAAAGCTTTATCAGATTTTTCAGGAGTCGTTAATTGAAAAAGTTCTACCTTATTAAACTGATGTCCCCTGATCATTCCTCTTTCTTCTTTTCTATAACTGCCGGCTTCTCTTCTGTAACATGGCGTATATGCAAAATATTTTTTTGGAAGTTGCTCTTCTTCAATAATTTCATCCCGATGCATATTAACTATAGCAGTTTCTGCTGTTGGGAGAAGAAACTGTTCTTTATCCTTAAATTTTGAATTTTTTATAAAAAAAACATCATCCTTAAATTTAGGAAACTGTCCAGCAGTTATACCGCATTCCTCAGTTAATAAATGAGGGGGAAGAATAAATTCATATCCGTTTTGTATATGAGTATCAATAAAAAAATTAATTAATGCCCATTCTATAATGGCTCCCTTATTTTTGTACATCCAAAAACCATTACCACCTAATTTCACCCCTCTCTTATAATCTATAAGATCATTCTTTTTTGCAATTTCAACATGATTGAGGGGATCAAAATCAAAATTAGGTTTTTCACCGATTACTCTAACTACTTCATTATTAGATTTATCACCCGCAGGTACATCTTTATCGGGTATATTGGGTATATTAAGTAAAACATTATCCAGTTCTTCCTGAACATTTTTAAGTTTATCATCATAATCAGAAATTAGATCGCTAATTTCCCCCACTTCGTTGATAATTCTATCTGCTTCCTTATTCTTTCCTTTTCTTTTAAGTTCTCCTATTTTCTCAGAGATTTTATTTTTTTTATGTTTTAATTGGTTTGCTTCATTTATAATTTTTTTTCTTTTTTTATTTAATTCTAAAATTTGCTTTATTTCTGAATTGTAATCCTCTCCTCTTTTATTTAATCTTTTTATCACTTCATCTTTATTTTTCTCAACAAACTCAATATCTAGCATAAATCCTCCTTATTGATTTATATACTCATTTATGAATAATAAAAATTTTTTTTGATTACCCCCAAATATATTATGTATAATATCGGAAACATCTTTTCCCACATGTAAATAATGCCAAGGTTCATATTGATATGAAGTTTCATTTTTATCTTTTGGATAGGATAACGAAAACCCAAATTTATAGGCATTTTCTTTCAACCACTGAAATATCTTTTTATTTTTTTGATCTATAATAAGTGAATTAAAATCCACTGCTTTTCCTGTTTGATGCTGTGAATATCCGGGTTTGGCTATATACTTTTTTGCATAATTTGCATCATATTTATCACACATTTTTTTATATAATTTTTTTTGATATAAATAACTTCTATATCCAGAAATTACTTTAAGATTTATATCTTCATTTTTTGCAGCTTTAATCATTTTTATAAGATCCTCATATACCTTATAATCAATAAGTACTTTTTTTTCATCTTTTGTATATTTTTCAGGGACCTGTTTTAACATTTTAGGTTTATAACTTTCTGATAATTTCGTATTGAAATTTAACATTTTTAAAAATTTCCTGTTATCAATATTTTTTAAATTTTTATCTATATATAAAATATCTTCTTTCGTAATATTATATTTATTTTTTATATTTGCTGATTCAGCCAAAGAAAAAGAATATATTCTAAAATAAGTAAAAATAAAAAAAACAACAATATAAAAAAAAATTTTTTTTGTCTTCATAAAAACTCCAAATCCGAGAATAATTATATATTATTAGTAACTAATGACAAGAAATTTTTAAATAATTGAATGGGGAGGAAAAATCCCTCCCCAAAAAAAATTATTATTTTATTGTAAAGGATTTATTTTCTCATGCTCTGTAATGTCGTCAATATTTTCTATATATCCAATTATTCCTTCTTTTGGAAATTTTTTTCTCAATTGATTTACTTCATCCAATATTAAATTGCTGCTTTTTTCATCACAGATAATGATAATCATCTGGTTTTTTCCGGGCCATACATGGCTGTCAAATCTCGGTTGGGTTGATAAACCTTTCCCGTAAACTGTTGGAATAATTGAATAGGCTTTGATTCCGATATCTTCTAAAGCTTTTTTCATTTCTTCAAATATTGTAGCTGAATATATTATACTAACTTTTTTCATTTCAACTCACCTCTTTCAGCAGCATTTTTTCTTTCAATTATCATATATATTGTTGGTATTAATATAAGGGTAACAAATGTTGAGAAAAAGAGTCCCCCGATAACAGATATCCCCAAAGGGATCCAGCTTTCTGCACCTTCTCCACTACTTAAAGCAAGAGGTAGCATTCCAAACATTGTCGTTAAAGCAGTCATTAATACAGGTCTGAGACGCTGCTTACATGCGGTTAAAATTGCATCAACAAGCTTATAATCTCTTTTTCTTAATAGATTAATATAATCAATTAAAACAATAGCATTATTTACAACCATTCCTACAAGTAAAATCATTCCAATAAATACAATTATACTTAAATCAACTCCGGTTATTGCGAGTATAAAAAACACCCCACTAAATGCAAAAGGTATTGAAAACATGATAATAAAAGGGTCTTTTAAAGATTCGAACTGGCTTGCCATAACCATATATACCAATACGATACCCGCTAAAACAGCTAAAGCAAGCAATCTAAAAGATTTTGCCTGATCTTTAGCTTGACCCGTTAAAACAAGATCTGTTCCTTTAGGTTTTTCAATTCTATTTAATACATCCCTCACCTCAGAAGCCACTTCACCAAATGATCTGCCATAAGTATTTGCTGTTACATATATAACTCTATTTTGATCCTTTCTTTCAATTTCTACCGGGCCCTGGGAAAGCTCAACATCTGCCAGATTTTCAAGAGGTATTTTATTCCCCATTTTATTTAATATATACATTCCTTTAATATCTGATATGTTTTTTTTATATTCATCTTTTAATCTCATAAAAATATCATATTCTTCATCTTCAGCCCTGTATTTAGAAGCAATTAATCCGCTGAATTGAGCTCTGACCTGATTTCCTATACTCCCTACAGATAAACCGCTTTGATATAGCCTTTCGCGATTAAAATCAAGCTGTATTTCAGGTTTACCCATATCTCTTGATATTGAAGTATTTCTTACTCCTTTTATCTCAGAAACTCTTCTTTCCACAAGTTTGGATAACTCAAATGTTTCATCCAAATCATATCCATAAACTTCTATTCGAAGAGGAGATCCCCCTCCACCAAACATTTGCCTAAAAAAATCTTCAGAAGATATACTAATTTTTTCAACTCCTTTTGTATCCTCAACCATCTGTCTTATTTCTTCGGTTACCTCCTGTGAACTTTTTTCTCTATTTACAACTTTTACAAGCTGATAGGATAATTCAGCAATATTAGTACCTTCATCCTGTCCGAAGGCTGCACCTATATTACTTTCGGAAGTTCCAACTATGAAGTAGTATTTATCTATAATATCTCTATATTTATCAACAATTTTTTTCTGAAGTCTAAGTCCAATCTCTTTTGTTTTTTCCAAACTTGTTCCCTGAGGAGTATATACTCTCATCTGAACCTGTCCTGAATCACTGGTTGGCATAAATTCTGTACCTACAGAAGTTAGTAAAACTCCTATAGAAATTGCAAATATCAATACGGCACTAATTATAGTAGTTTTTCGATGCCAAATTGACCAATTTATTATCTTTCCATAAATATCTTCAATTTTAGTAAAAATTGCTTCACTTTTATTAAAAAATTTACTTTTAATTTTTTTTCTTTTCAAAAATTTTGAAGCAAGCATGGGAATAAGCAGTAAAGAAGCTAATAATGAACCGGCTAAAACTATTATCATTGCATAACCTAACTGCTTAAATAACATAGCAGATATATCATTTATAAAGAATATCGGTAAAAATATTACAGCAGTAGTAATACTAGATGCAAGAATAGCTCCTCCTACTTCAGATGCCCCCCACATAGCAGCTTCATTGGGTTTTTCACCTTTCTCTAAATGCCTGTAAATATTCTCCAAAACTACAATTCCATTATCAACCACCATACCTATTGAAACGGCTAAAGCGGATAATGAAATCATATTAATAGTAAATCCATTAACATATAATAATATAAAAGCAATTATTAGGGAAAAAGGGATTATAAGAACTATAATTGCACTGCCTCTAATATTTCTTAGAAACAATAGGACTATTAAAATAACCAATATTCCACCTGTAAATATTGTTTTTGTAAGATTATTTATAGAATCTTTGATAAACTCACTATTATCAAAAACTATCTGCACATCAAAATCAGAAGGCAAATTTGCTTCAATTTCTTTCATTTTTTCTTTTGCCCGTTCAATTACCTGAACTGTATTTGCTCCGGATTGTTTTTGAACCATTGCCACCATACCTGATTTGCCATTAACTTCTACATATCTCTCCTCCTGGTAGTAATCATCGTTAATAGTGGCAACATCTTTTAATCTTACAATATTACCTCTTTTATTAGCTACAATTAGGTTCTTGAGTTCTTCAACACTTTCATATTCTTCAGGTATTCTAACCAACACATCTCTTTTCTCATTCTCAATATTTCCAGCAGGTATATTTTGATTTTGACTATCAATCATTTCGGCCAGAGTATACACATTTAATCCTATGTCATTCAATTTTTCCCTATCAAAATAAACTCTAACTTCCCTTATGGGTCCTCCCCGCATCTGTACTGACCCTATACCAGGAACTCTTTTCAGAGGTTGTACTAATTGATCATCTACTATATATCTCATTTGTTTCGTATTGTATTTTGCACTTATCGCAAAAAATAGAATAGGCATCTGGGATATATCGAACTTAAAGATGGATGGGTCACCTACATCATCAGGCAAATCTGCTGAAGCAAAATCAAGTGCTTCCCTTAAATCACTTACTCCCGCATCAAGATCTTTCCCCCATTCAAATTCAACGGTGACGGCCGAAACACCTTCAGATGATACTGAGGTAACCTCCTTAACATTTGAAACAGTGGATACATTTTTTTCTATTACTTCTGTAACTTTTTTTTCAACATCTTCTGCACTTGCTCCCTGATAAGTTGTAATTACACTTGCATAGGGATTCGATATATCAGGAAATAAATCTATACCTAAAAGCATCAGTGATAATATACCTAAAAATAATATTGCAACAAATATCATCAATGTTGCTATCGGTCTCTTAACTCCAAAATTAGGAAGTTTCATTTTTTCCTCCTTTATCTCACTCTTACTTCTAATCCATCTTTAAGCAATTTATGGCCTACTGTTACTATATTCTGTCCTTCCTCAAGTCCTTCTTTTATTTCAACATATTCTTTATACAAATACCCTTTTTTAATTTTTTTGATATGTACTTTTCCATCCTCGTAAATATATATATGATTTTCACCAACTATAGCCTGCTGGGGTACAGATATAACTTTTCTTTTATCAAATAAAATAGACGCCCTCGCAAACATTCCGGAACGGAGCTTTAAATTAGAATTCGGTATTTGAATTTCTGTATTTACTGTGTGAGTAAACTGTTCAACCACAGGGCTAAAATTACTTATAGAACCTTCAAATTCTTCATTTGGAAAAGAATCAACTTTAATGTCTACTTTTAAATTTCTTTTAAGCTGAGAAAAATATTTTTCCGGCAAAGATATTTCTAAAACAACATTTGTCATATCGGATACCTTAGAAACGGGCATCTGTCCTGGGGTTATCATAGTTCCCTTATCCATATAATTTTTGACCAAAATTCCACTAATAGGAGATTTAATTTTAGCAGGTTTATATTCTACACCAGTTACATCTCTATCAACCAGAGCTATAACCTGATTTTTTTCTACATGACTGCCTTCTTCAACTTTATATTCAATCAATTTTCCCGAAACTTTAGAAAAAACATCTACCTCTTCAGAGCCCTTTAAGGTTCCCGAGGTTTCAAAGAACTCCAGTATAGTTCTTTTTTGAACTTTTTCAACGCTAACAAATGGTTTTGAATCAGTTTTAGCCTTACTTTTCTTTTTACTACAGGAAATAGTAAATACTAATAATATTGTAATAAATAATATACTTATTTTTTTCATCTATTCCTCCTTATTACCTAATATACCTAAACTCTTTTTTAGTTCTAAAATTGCAAGGTTTTTATCATATTTAGCCTGAACCAATGAACTTCTTGAATTATTATATGACAATCTTGCCTTCATCAAATCCAGTACGGAGATTAATCCTTCTTTATAACTTTCATTTGCCATACTTAAATTTTCTTTAGCAAGTTCTAAATTTTTTTCTTCAGCTTCCAACCTCTGTTTGGCTTCTCTGATATTTTCGAACTGGGTTCTGATCGCAGTACTAATTTGATCTTTTGTATATCTATAATTATCATTCATAATGTCTTCATTAATATATATTTTTGAGAGATTGCTTTCCCTGGCAAAACCGTTGAATAAATCCCAGCTGAAAGTGAGCATTAAATTATAATTATCCTTCCAATCTTCTCCCCATTCTTCCTTTTGCTGACCAAAAGCCCCTGTTAAAAGAATATTTGGCAGATAATTGCCTTTTGCAACAGTTTCTATATTATTAAGCTGTTTTAATTTTGATTGAAGAATATTTAAAACTGGAGAATGTTTCTGTGCAAGTGACATCAATTCTGAATACTTTTCTTCTAAATCAAATTTAATTTGGGGAAATTCATCAACTATCTCAAAACTATTGTCCTGTTTTAAACCAATAACATTTTTTAAATTTTTCAATCCATTTTCATATGCACTTTTTAGTTTAATTCGTTTAGGATACAAATTATTTAACTCAACTCTTGCCTGCAACAAATCCAGATTGGATGCTTCTCCACTATCATATCTTTTTTTAATCATATCAACCTGTCTTTTTGTAATATCAATTGATTCCTGGGTAATTTCAAGCATCATTTTCGTATAAATCAAATTGTAATAAATAGAATAAACATTATAGATTAAATCCATCTTTTCTTTTTCAATCTCAAAAGAGGATATTTTTTTCTCGATATATTTATTCTTCAAATTATAAAAAATAGCACCTCCCATAAAAAGAGGCTGTGATATTTTAAATTGATACTGATAATTTGAAATCATATCCTGTTCAATACTTCTTGTGGTTTGCCCGGAAATTCCTAAAAGAGATGTATCCGGAATGGGTGCTAATTCAAAAGAGGACATTTCCGTTTCAATTTTAGACTCCTTCAATACTTTCGAACCTTCCAGGCTTATATTTGGAAGAAATGATCCGTATGCATCCATTATCTCCTTATTAACTATATCCTTTTGTCTTCTTTTATTTTCAAGCTGAATGTTTTCCTTTAAAGCATAATTAACACATTTTTGAACATTCCATTTCTCGGCATAAATCGTTAGTACAGAAATTGCCAGTAGCAAAAATGTTACAATTTTCTTCATAATTACCTCCTGTGGTCTTTATTTTTTATTTAATCCATTAAAAATAAATTCTTTTGTTTTTTCTAAAAGTTTTTTTCTTTCTATCGGATCTTTAGAATGAATTTGATAATGACTAATACTGTGCAATATTGAAAGCAAAAAGTATGAATATAGTTCTTTAGTTTTCTCATCATGTACATATTCTGATAAAAATATATTGTAAAGCTTTATTTGACTTTTTCTTAAATCATATACCCTTTCAATTAATTTTTCATTATCAGAAAACATATTTAGAGCTTCTTTAAATTGTTTATTTAACAATTTTGTCATTGTCTTAGAATCTAAAAAATTTGAAAGTTCATTATCAAGAAAATATTCAAGAATATTTTTTTTATTCTCACTGATTCTTTTTTTAGCTTTTTTAATTATATCTTTTATTAATTCAATATCTCTTTCAATTAAAAACAAAAATATATCTGATTTTGAATCAAAATATGAAGAGATACTGGATTTGCTATATCCGATTTTGGAAGCAATATCTTTCAATGTAGCATTGGCCAATCCCTTTTCCAAAAAAAGAGATATTGCAGCATCTGCAATTTTCTGTTTTTTTATCTTTATTTCCCATTTTCTTTTATGGCTCATTAATCCTCCTTTCATAATATTGACTAGTTGTTCAATATACTAACCTTAATATTCACTCTGTCAACTATTAATTATCTTTTTTTAATACCTGTTGAAAACAATTTAGTAAAGGAATTATTGAATTAAATAAATATATCAATTATAATTATTTAAAAATAAACTGGAGGTTGATTATGGAAATAAAATTAAAATACGGCTGCAATCCGCATCAGAAAAATGCAAAAATTGAATTTGATGACAATTATTTAAATATTTTAAACGGCAAGCCTGGTTATATAAATATGCTGGATGCATTGAATAGCTGGCAATTAGTAAAAAAGCTACATGAAGCTACAGGAAAAATTTCTGCTGCTTCTTTTAAACACGTTAGTCCAGCTGGGGCTGCAGTAGCCAAGCCACTGAATGAAAATTTTTTAAAATCCCAATTTTTAAAGGAAAAAAAATATTCCAAAGCAGCTAAGGCATATATAAGAGCACGTGGTGGAGATCGAATGAGCTCCTATGGAGATGCTGCAGCAATTAGTTCAAAAGTCGATGTATCCCTGGCTGAATATTTAAGAAAAGAGGTTTCTGATTTGATTATTGCTCCTGAATATGAAAGTAAAGCTTTAGAAATTTTAAAAAAGAAGAAAAATGGTAACTATTTGATTATTCAAATAGACCCTAATTATGAACCATCAAAAATTGAAAAGAGAGATATTTTCGGATTTAATCTATATCAGGATAGAGATACAAAACCAATAACAAATAAAATATTTTCAAAAAACAATATTGTATCCAAAAACAAATCCGTTGATAATAACATTAAAGAAACACTAATAACCGGAAATATTGCTCTTAGATATACTCAATCAAATTCAGTATGTGTAGCTTATAACGGCCAAATTATAGGTAATGGAGCCGGTCAGCAGTCCAGGGTCCACTGCACCAGACTTGCCTGTGAAAAAGCTGAAAAATGGCTCCTTCAGCAGCATCCGAAGGTGGCCAGATTAAACTATGTTGATGGATTATCCAGAGCAGCAAAAACTAACCTGGTTGATAAATACCTATTATGGGATAAGCTTTCAAGTGCTGAGAGGGAATTCCTTCTTGATAATTTAAAAGAAAAACCAGAACTTATTACCCAGAAAGAAAAACAAAAATGGCTTAAAAATTTTGATAATTTAACACTTTGCTCGGATGCTTTTTTCCCTTTTCGAGACAGTATTGATAGAGCGAACAAGCTAAATGTAAAGTATATTTCACAACCAGGTGGCTCTATTAGGGATGAAAATGTCACAAACGTTGTAGACAAATACAACATGATTATGTATCATACCGGTATTAGATTATTCAGGCATTAATTATCTTTATCTAATAGTGGAGGGTAGCTTGAAACAAGTTATCCTCCATTGAAATTTTCTGTTTTTTTGATTCTTTTAAACAAAATAATATTTTAGAGGTATCTTGTAAAAAGCTAATAATAAATTAATAATCATTAAAGTTCTCTACTTTAATAAGAGAAAGAAGATAAAAGAATACAATAAAAAAGAATACCAGTAAGAAATATACCAAAATAGCATTTTCTAAATCCATATAAGCAGCCAGGAATGCTGTTTCTCCCATAATTATTGTTATAAAATAACTTATCAGGAGTATTGCAAGTTTAGGAAATTTTAACTTTCTCAACCTAAATGCAAAATGATCTTTGCTTCCAACGAATGGAGATTTTCCTTTTTTTATTCTCATAACCGATACAAGTATAGTTTCATATATTGGAAGCCAAAGTATTAATATTGGTGAAATTAAAGCGAGTCTGTTATTTGCTCCATAACTGCCTAATATTGAATAGCTTGCCAGGAAAAACCCCAGTGACAAACTTCCTGCATCTCCCATAAATATTTTTGCTGGTGGGAAATTGAAAATTAGAAAAACAAACAAAGAAATTGCCAGAAAGAGCAGGAAAAAGTGCCCGGATTGACTTGTAAAAAAAAGAAATATTGAAGCAATAAAAGCTATACCACCACATAAACCATCCATTATGTCAATAAGATTAAAAGCGTTAGTTATTCCAAGTATCCATAGATATGTTAGTAATATATTTACAATTTTGGGTAAATAAATAATCTGCAATCTAATATCCTGAGAAATCATTAATAAAATTATTATTGATTGAACAATTATCTTTGTAAGAGGTCTAATTTGTACAATATCATCAATTAATCCCAATAACAAAATAACGGTTCCAAATACTAATATAAATAGCTCCTTAGAGGAAGAAATATTGTAAGGATTTGTAATAAATATAAATATTAAATAAAATAATAAGCTATTGAGAATAAATGCAGGGCCTCCGAGATAAGGAATAGGTTTTTTGTGAAATTTTATTTTACTTGAAGGAATATCAACTATATTAAATTTCAAAGCTGTCATTCTAAACAGCTTTACAAGTAATATTCCAACAATAAAGGTTAATGCAAATAAAATACTTAATATCATTTAATATATCTTTCTATTATTTCATTTTTCAGGTTGCTGATTTCAATATTTACAATCTGAAATATTAGTTCACTTCCGCCTCCCTTTGCTGAGTACCGACTTATAATTGAATTACCTATTTCTTTTAGGTTGTATTCATTGCCCTTTTGTCGAATTAGTAAAAATTTTTGGACAGTATCATATAATATTGCTATCTTAGTATTTGTCTGCAGTATTTGATTGGCATAGTAATTTAAAGCGTTATTATCAATATCATTTACCGTGTCATAAACTATTTTTCGGGAATTAGTTTTAATGTTTTTTAATTTTTCATCAATCAATCTCTCCTTTAAATTCTCTATTTCATGATAATAATTTTCTCTATCTTTTTTAAATTTTTTGGCCATTTTTACTATTTCACTTCTTTTTACAGAAAGTATTGATGATAAATTGTTAATCATAATGTTTATACTTTGAAAATATTGAAGTGCCCTTCTGCCGCATCTAAAATAAATTCTAAAGGTGTTTTCCTTTACTTTTTCAGCATTTGTTATTTTTAACATTCCAATTTCACAAATTTCTGAAACATGAGTTCCTCCACACATTGAAAGATCAACATCTTCAATTTCAACCATTCTAATTTTCTCATCATATTTACCCTGTTTTCTTATATCATAACTATCAATTTTATCGGGATCGATCCAAAATGTGTTAATAACTTTATTCTCCCATATTAAACTATTCACTTCATTTTCAATTTCTTTTATAGTTTTTTCCCCTAATTTTGGAATATCTATATCAATAAATGAGTACTCCTCCGACATGTGGAACGAAACTGTTTCAGACTGATATTTATCATCTATTACTGCGGATAGTAGATGCTGTCCTGTATGCTGCTGCATAAAATCATACCTTCTATCCCAATTTATGTAACACTCTACGGATTCAGATTTAGGTTTGTTTTTAACTATATGAACAATTTCATCATTTCTTTTAATAACATTTATTACATCAATATTATTAATTTTTCCCTTATCAGCTAGCTGTCCACCCGATTCTGGATAAAAATATGTTTTTTCAAGAATCAGACCATAGGTATCTTCAAATTTAATAATTTTGGAAATGTTTGTTTTAAATTTTTTCACATAAGCATTTTCATGATATAAGGCCATTTTAACCCCTCTATTATATTAAAACAAATTCAAATCGTTTGATACAATTACTAAAAATTTACCTATATATGAATTTTTTGTAATCTGGGATACAGTTAATATTTCAAATTTAATAATTAAAAGAAGAATGATTTCAAATATCAATAAGCTTTTCAATATCCCGAATAAACCTCCCATTGTTTTATCAATTGTATTGATATTTTTACTTCTCCCAACATAATCCCGAATTTTAGAAAATATAAGTAATGCAAAGATAAATACAGCTACAAACATTATAGTATATGATAACAGCACTCTAATAGTAGAATTTGATATTCCCTTTAATAAACTATTTGAGATTATATAATAATAATTTTTTGTGATCCAAAATGCTATTAATAAACTAAATATATGAAATATTTCCATAAAAAAACCTTTTTTCATAGAAAAAAATACTATAATCATAGTGATAATTGCAAGAAAAATATCAATATACATATAAATTCCCCTCAATAAATTATTTTAATAGGTTTGAATCTAAACACCATATTAATTTAAATAATTAATATTACTCCTGTTTAACTAAATACAAATCGCTTACATTAATAATACTATATTATATTATGAGTTCAAGATTTTTTAAAGAATCAGATTTAAATTAACAGTTAAAAAAGAAAATGAGTTAATTTTTATAATTTGTAAATCAAAAAAATTCCCAGTATGTAAAATAAAAGGATAAAAATAGTTTCAAGATGAACCTTCTTTTTAAACAAATAAGATTCTTTATTTCTAATCATTCCAATCAACATTAAACTTAGCAAAATTAAGGAAAATACAACCGGCAAAAATTGGGTTTGTTTTAAATTCAAGAATATTGATTCATCAGCATATACAATATCGCAAATAAACAGTATTGCTATATTGAACATATTTGATCCCAATAGATTTCCCACAATCATATTATAGGCCTTTAATTTTATCGCCGAAAGACCTGTTATTAATTCGGGTAGAGATGTCATAACTGCCAGGAACAACCCGCCTACAAATGTTCTTCCCAATCCCGTTTCAACAGCAATTTCATCTGCAAAAATAGTTCCAAAAGTTCCGGAAATTATTATAATTATTCCGAGAATAATAAATAAATAAATGGCTTTTTTTAAATTTTTATCACCATAAAGGTCTGTTATCTCTTCATCATCTTTTGAATTTTTAAAACCAGTATACATGGCTGCCAGATAAATTATAAGTATTAAAATTGAATTAAAACTTATCCACCTGATTTCAAAACTATATCCCTCAAACCCCAAAAGAACACTAAAAGTAGCTAAAAATATAAATCCAATAGTTGCTATGTTTTTTTTAGAAACAAGATACAAAAACGGTTTTCGAATAATAAATATTTCAAGAATTGCCACGATTAGTATATTAAACATATTACTGCCAAATACATTGCTAAAAGCTAATTCGGGAGCATCTCTAAGAACTACAGCAGAGGTGGTAGTAATTAATTCGGGCAGAGAGGTTATAGCAGCAACTCCTATTAAACCAATAAAACTCCGGCCCAGACCGCTTTTTTCTGCTATAATATCCCCATAATATGCTAGATACCAGCCAGCTACAACAATTATCAAAGCACAAACTGTAAAACCTATATACATTTACCTATCCTTTTTTAATAAAAACTTTCCGTTTATATTTTTTATTTTTTGCTGAGCAGCCTGTTTGCCCAGTTCCACCAATTTATCAATCCTATCAAGACCGTCATAGTCAATTTCTCTTATTTTAGGATTAATAACAACATCGCCTCTATCAATATATTTTGAAAACTTTTCTGAAGGAGACATGATTTTAATAGTTTGTAATAGTATTTTAATTATACTATCCGGTTTGGTAGTAAATTGGTAATGTTTATTTAATCTTACTCCAACTACACTATCTGCTCCTAGTGTTCTAGCGAGTGTAGCTGGTGTGTTTTCAATAAAACCACCATCAATACAATATTCTCCATTAATTTGTATCGGTTTGAAAATAACAGGTATAGCACAGCTTGCGGCTATTTTTTTTGCCAAATCACCCTCTGTAAAATAAATTGGTTTTTCAGATTTTAAGCTTGTAGCCACACATCCAAATTTCTTTTTTAATCCACCAAATCTGTTATGGGGTATATATTCTTTTATAATTTTTTCAAGACCTTCTATTGAGAAAAATCCTCTTTTAGGAATTGTTATTTTTACAATCTTTTTCCAGTTCATTCTTTTAGCAATCTGATAAATCTCTCCAGATGTATACCCTTCGGCCCACAGCGCTCCTATAATTGCACCAACGCTTGAACCGCATATATAATCGAAATTTATACCGTTTTTTTCCATAACCTTCAATACCCCGATATGGGCCAGACCATGAGCTGCCCCTGAAGATAGAGCTAATCCCATCTTTCCTTTTCTTTTGTAGGGAAATAACATAAATCACTCCTCAAATAACGTTTGAATATATATCTGTGGATCAAATTGTTGAAGATCTTCTTTGCCTTCTCCAAGTCCAACATATTTAATAGGGATATTGTATTTTTTCTCAATTGGAAAGATGATTCCTCCCTTTGCGGTTCCATCCATTTTTGCAATTATTATGCTGTCGATATTAATTTTTTGATGAAATCGTTTAACCTGTTTTATGGCATTTTGTCCTGTAGTAGCATCAAGAACCAAAATGTTTTCATCGGCTCTATGATTCAATTTCTTTTCAATAGTTTTATTTATCTTAACAAGTTCCTCCATCAAATTTTTCTTTGTATGAAGTCTACCGGCCGAATCAATTAATAAATAATCATAGTTGTTGGATATAGCAGAATCAATTGCATCATACACTAAAGCTGCAGCATCTGCTCCTCTTTTTTGAGAGATTACCCTTAGACCAAGCTTATCTCCCCACTCAGCTAGCTGTTCCCCGCCGGCGGCTCTATATGTATCTCCTGCTGCCAAAAGAACCTTTTCTCCCTGCTTATTTAACATATTGCCCAGTTTTGAAATGGTTGTAGTTTTGCCCACCCCATTTACACCAACAAATAGATAAACTGTTAAATCATCACCTTTGGATAACTCGCGATTTTTTCCTTTTAAGATTTTATAAAGACTATCCTTGAACAATACTTCTAATTCTTTATTGCTTTCTGCCTGACTTTTTACTTCTTTAATTATTTCACTAACTACCTCATATCCGAGATCAGCGCCAAGTAAAAGATTCTCAACTTCTTCAACTAAATCTTCATTTAAAGATTTAGATTTGGTTATAGAACTAATAAATTTTCCAAACAAACCCTGTTTTGTTTTCTCAAATCCCTTCTTATATTTATCAAAAATATCAGCCATTTTAGCTCCTGTCCTGTTCAAATTCTTTAATTGAAACCGATACAAGTGAACTAACTCCCGGCTCTTCCATAGTAACCCCATATAGAGAATCAGCCGATTCAATTGTATATTTATTATGCGTAATAATAATAAATTGAGTGGTATCAGTAAAATCAGAAAGCAGATTGATGAATCTGGATACATTTGTATCATCCAGAGGAGCATCTATTTCATCCAAAACACAAAATGGAGCTGGCTTAACCTTAAATATTGAAAACAGTAATGCTATAGCCGATAAAGCTTTTTCTCCTCCTGATAAGAGATTTATATTCTGCAATCTTTTACCTGGAGGCTTAACATTTACATCTATTCCTGAATTTAACACATCCTCATCTTCATCAAGGATAAGTGAAATATCTGCTTTCCCTCCATTAAACAGTTCTGGGAATATTTCCTTGAAATTATTTTTTATTTTATAAAATGTATCAATAAATTTTTCTTCACTTATATTTTCAATTTTATCAAGAGCTTTTTCCAGTTTTTCTTTTGATTCATCGAGGTCTTCTTTTTGTGAAATTAAAAAATCGTATCTTTCGTTCAGCTCTTCATATTCATCAATTGCCGACATATTAATATTTCCCAGAGATTTTATTTTGCTTTTTAAAGACTCAATTTGTTTTTTGTACTTTTCAAAATCATATTCCTCAGGCACAGTTAGATTTTCTATATAACTTTCTGTTACATCGTATTTTCCATAAATATATTCATTAAGATTTTGCAATTCATCAGTTAATTTTGTATATTCTACTTCACTTTTACGTATTTTCATCTGTTCATCTTCAAGCTTTTTTCTAATATTTTCAATTTTTTCATTTATTTCGGCCACTTCTTCTTTAATTGTTTTTACTTTTTCATTTAATTGAACTTTTTCTTTTTCTTTTTTATCAATCTCATTAACTAAATTGTTTATATTTTTTTTAAGGTCTTCCTCCCTTTTCATCGAATTAGCTATTTTTTCCTTATCTTCCTCGACTTTATTTGTTTTATCATCAATCCTATTAATATTGTTTTCTTTACGTGTTTGAAGATGATTTAGATCTTTTTTTGCAGAATTTAATTCATTTTTTATATCTGAATATTTATCTTTTAAAGATGATAGCTCATTATTTTCATCATCGATTTCCTTCTTTAACTTATTAATTTCGGATTGAAGCTCCTTTTTTTCACTATCATTCACCTCTTGCTTTTTGTTCAAATTTTTTAGTTCTTCTTCGGTTTCTTTTTTATCTTTCTTCAGCTGCTTAATTTCTTTCATGTTAATCTCTATCTCTTTTTCATTTATGCTTAATTCTTCCTTTAATCTATCTATTTCCTTTTTTAAATACCCTATATCTTTCTTGAGATCCGAGATCTGTTTTTCTTTATCGGTAATTTTATTTTTAAATTTCTCATTTTCATTTTTTATTTTATCAACTTTTTCTTTTTTCCTATTCACCTCTATACTGCTTTTTTTAATCCGTTTATTTAAATCTTCAATTTTTTCTCTATATTTTTCTTTTAAAGATTTTCTTTCAATTATACTCATTCCCTGATTTGCAAGATCCGCATAAATAATTAATCCGTTAGGATGATAAATAGTCCCATCTTCCAGCACCAGGGTGTAACCATCCTTTAAATATTTTCTTTTATATTCTTTTTTATAAATAACATTACCAAGCAAATTATATAGTAAACCTTTTAGTTTTTTATTCTCAATTTTACAATAATTTAAAATTGAATCTTCATGAATATTTTGTTCATTCTCTTCATTTTTCGAATAATAAATAAATTTTTCTCCATTTTTTCTATCATTTACAAACGATTTTAGTTTTTCAAAATTAAAATTATTGGGGATCAATATTTGTATATACTCTGAAAGCAAATTCTCAAAGATTCTTTCAAAACCATCATCCACATTAATATAATCGGCCAGTATTCCATCAATATCAAATTTATCCTTATTTTTTAAAATATTCTTGGTTCCTCTATTCAGACCTTCCATTTTCTTTTCAAGCATCTCTATGCTGCTTAATTTTGCTTCAATATTTTTCAAATTATTTTCTTTAGTCTGTTTTTTTTCAATTAAACTTTCCAGGCTATCATTCTTTTCTTTTAACTTATTTCGATTTTCCTTTAATTCTTTTTGTAGTTCATCTAATTTGTTTTTCATGTCTTTTAAATTATTTTTTGAATTTTTAAGTTCATTTTTCCTTTCTTTCAGGGAATTTTCAATTTTTTTATTTGAATTTGTTAAAGATTCATTTCTTTTTTTATAATTATTAATTTCAGAAATATTATTATTAATAGCAGTTCTCAATTTTGATCTATCTTTCATAAAATCAAGCAAAATGCTAACTTTTTCCTCATAATTTTCTTCTGCTTTTTTTAGTTTTTCTTTTTTAGTCTCAACTTTATCCAGTTTTTCTGATATTTTATCTTCCTGGCCATCTTTTTGAAATTCTAACTTTTTTATTTTACTCTCAAAACTTGATATTTTTGTTTCAATTTCCTCATTTACTTGTTTCAAGTTCTTAATTTCTTCTTTTAAAGTTTTAATTTCATTTTTCCAGAACTCCCTTTGATTTATTAAATTATCGAGTTCACTTTTCTTTTTTTCCATTTTCAGCTTTTTATTATAAATACTATTTTCAATGTCCTTTAGATTTTCCTCTTTATCAATAAATACAAGCTGCTTATCTTCCATATTTGCTTTTAATTTTGTAATTTGAGTATTGAAATTTGAAATTTTATCTTCAATTCCCTCCATTACCTTTTCTTTTTTATTAATTTTATCTTCAAGTTTTTTAGTTTTTATTTTAAAATGTATAATTTCTTTTGATTTAAGTTTTTTCTCAAGTTTTTTATATTTTTTAGCTTTTTCCACCTGTTTTTCAAGTGAGCTTCTCTGCCTTTTAACTTCATAAATAATATCTTTTAAGCGATCTACATTTTCTTCAGTATCTGTTAATTTTTTCATTGTTTCTTTTTTTCTTACTCTATATTTCATTACACCAGCTGCTTCTTCAAAAATTCTTCTTCTCTCCGTGGGATCTGAAGATAGAATTTCAGAAATCATCCCCTGTTCTATAAATGAATAAGCACTAATTCCTATTCCTGTATCAGTAATTAAATTACGAACATCCTTCAATCTACACTTCTGATTGTTTATAAAATATTCAGACTGCCCATCAGAAAAAACTCTTCTTTTAACTGTAACATCATTATATTCTGAAGGTAAAATGTTATTTTCATTATTTAAAGTAATTGTTACTTCGGCTCGATTAAGCGGCTTTCTTTGGTTGGTACCGTTAAAAATAAAATCATCCATGCTGCTTCCTCTTAATTTTTTTGCGCTCTGTTCTCCAAATACCCACCTGATAGCTTCGCCAATGTTGCTTTTACCGCATCCATTCGGGCCAACTATGCATGTCATACCATCCGAAAAATTTACAGTTGTTTTTTCGGCAAAAGATTTAAAACCCACAAGTTCCAGTTGTTTTATAAACATATCATCCCCATTTATCATCTTCTACATGAGCTGCAATTTCTGCTTTAACAGCCTGAATCATTTCGATACTGTTTTTATATACTCTGGTAAATAATTTATAGCAATCATCATCCAGCTTTTCATTCATCCCTTCAGCTGAAATGTCGAGAACTTTATTTAAATTATCCATTAATTCAATCAATAACTCATTTGTATACAGTGATTCTTCAATTTTATTCTCTGCTTTTTCTTCTATTTCTACAAAAACTTCACCTTTTGAGAGACATTTAGGACATCTTTCGGGTAGCTCTTCTAACCAATGAAGATATCCACATTCCTTACATTTATACATAAACAACCTCCACTTTAAATTTCTCTATCAAAATACTCACCCATTTTTACAGCAAGACTTCTACCAAGATATAAAAAAGGCGTATCAAAAACTGCTACAATGAGTTTAAAAACATATGTTGTAACTAATATTTGAATAAAATCACTTACCGGGACAATTCCATAAAAAGCAATAACGGTAAAAACTACAGAATCTATTGCCTGAGATGTAATAGTTGACACATTATTTCTCAACCAAAGATGTTTTCCCTTTGTCTTCTCTTTTAAAAAAAGGAAACCCCACACATCATGAAGCTGACTTGCCAGATATGCAATTAAAGAAGCAAAAGCTATTCTCGGTAAAAAAGTAAAAATAGCTTCAATATGAGGATGCATAGTATCAATTGAAGCAGGTTTAAACAGTGTAGCACCATACATGATAATTGTCATGGTAAATAATGTAACAAAACCTATAAATACTCCCTTTTTAGCCTCTTTTTTGCCGTATATTTCCGAAAGCATATCTGTAGCCCAGAATATCCCACCATATAGCAAATTTCCCAGAGTTGTAGTAATTCCGAACATTTTAATAAATTTAATTACCTGTATATTGCATAATATTATATTAATCGTTATTATTATAAATAGGCCTTCCTTTTTAAACAATTTGAATATTATCAATGAAATGATAAAATCAAGCAGTATATATAATATCCATAAAAGTTCATTCGGCATTTTTAATCCTCCAGTATACTTGAATAATCGACTCTTTTATCGAGATTATATTGTGATTGCAGCCATCTAATTGTTCCCGTCCTGGAGCGCATAACCAAAGATTCAACCTGAAATCCTCCCGGTTTCTGTCTAACTCCTCTTAACAGCTCCCCGTCTGTTACACCACTTGCTGCAAAAAAAGTATTCCCTGTAACCAGTTCATCAAGATTATATATCTTTTCAAAATCGTTTATGCCCATATTTTTTGCACGTACTTTTAGTTTTTCAAGATCTATATGTGCTTTATTTCCTTTTGAAAAATCAAATGCTAATCTTGCCTGCATATCACCTTCAACACTTTTAACCGCTGAAGCAGTAATTACTCCTTCGGGAGCTCCTCCTATACCCATATAAACATCCATTGGAGAATTGTCCAGTACTGCATATAGAGATGCAGCAATATCTCCATCACTTATATAAGTAATTTTGCAGTCAAGTTCTCTAGCAGCTTCAACTATATATTTATTTCTTTTTCTTTCCAGTAATATTAAATTCAAATCATTTATTGGTTTATTCTTTGCCTCTGCTATGTTTATAAGATTTTCCTTAACATCTTTACTTAAATCTATACTGCCCTTTGCTCCCGGGCCAACAACAATTTTATACATATACATATCAGGTGCTCTTAAAAAATTACCATCTGTCATTGCCAAACAGGTAATAGCATTGGGTCTATTTTTGGCACACAATTTAGTTCCTTCAAGCGGATCTACAGCTATATCGACTTCCGGGTCATGCTCCCCCCATCTCCCTACTTCTTCGCCATTATAAAGCATTGGGGCATTATCAAGTTCTCCTTCACCAATCACCACTGTCCCAGATATATATATTTTTGCAAATGATTTTCTCATAGCCTCTGTAGCTGCTTTATCTGCTTTGTTTTTATTTCCCTTTCCTATATGTGGATAAGTAGCCAGAGCCGCAGCTTCAGTTAATCTTACAACTTCAAGAGCAAGATTTCTTTCTGTTGTCAAACGCGCAAGTTTATTATACTTATCCATTTATTTAAACCTCCATTTTCCATAGAAAAATTATACAATAATCATGATTAAAGTAAATAATTTATTTTAAATACTTATTACATCTTATCTACTACATTTATTCCCAAAAGATTCAATCCAGTTTTTATTATATAAGCAACCTTTTTGGAAAGCAACAATCTTGAATCTCTTATTTCTCTATCTTCTCTCAATATTGAAAGAGAGTTATAGAAAGTATTATATGTTTGTGCTAAATCAAATAGATAATCAGCAATTATATTAGGCTTATAATATTTAGCTGCATTTATAACTATTTTGGGAAAATGAGAAAGTTTAATAGCAATTTGTTTCTCTGTTGGATTGTTTAAATATATTTTGGAATCCAGGCTGTAATTAATATCTTCCTGTTTTGCTTTTTTAAATAAAGATTGTACCCTGACATATACATACTGTAAATATGGTGAAGTATTTCCCTCAAATTGAAGCATTTTATCCCAGTTAAATGTAATTTCGGATTTTCTGTTCTGCCCTAAATCAGAATATTTTATCGCACCAATCCCAATAGTTTCAGCAATCTTTCTTTTCTCACTCTCCGGGAGTTCAGGATTTTTTTCTTCAACAACTTCTTTTGCCTTCTCTAAAGCTTTATTTATTAAATCTTTCATTAAAATTATATTTCCTTCCCGTGAAGAAAAAACTCCATCTTTGGAACTCATTAATCCAAATGGAACATGAATATATTTTTTATCCCAGCCAATTTTTCTTGCTATTTCAAATATCTGTTTAAAATGATCTTTCTGTCTTTCATCTGTAACATATACCATTCTATTTACATCGTAGTTTTTAATTCTATATTTAATAGTTGCAAGTTCCGAAGTAGCATATAAATAAGACCCATCTTTTTTCATTACTATACAGGGATGCAAATTCTTATCCTCATTAAAGAAAACAACCAATGCTCCATCATCCTTTTCTGCTATGTTCTTTTCTTTAAGGATTGTTATAATATCATCCATAATGTCATGATAATAAGATTCCCCGTGATAAGTATCAAATTCTATATTTAATTTTTTATACATTTTTTTATATTCACCCAGAGAAACCTCTACAAATTCCTTCCATAAATTTTTATTCTTTTTATTTCCCTCCTGAAGTTTATTCAATTCCTTTCTTGCATCATTATTCAGTTCTTTGTTTTTTTCAGCTTCCCTGTTGAATTTAACGTATAATCTTTCCAGTTCTCTAACTGGATTTTTTCTATAATTTTCTTTATCCAGCCATTTTCTGTATGCAACTATTAGTTTTCCAAAATGAGTTCCCCAATCTCCAAGATGATTATCAGCAACTGTGTGAAACCCTAAAAAGTTATAAATTCTTTTAATTGAATCCCCAATTACCGTGCTTCTTAAATGACCCACATGCATTCTTTTTGCTATATTGGGGGAGGAATAATCTATTATAACACTTCCTTTTTGGTCCAGAAAAGAAAAATCTAATTTTTCCCTCTCTAAATTAGCTATATAACTTGATAAAAATTCCGTTTTAATAAAAATATTTATAAACCCGGGACCTGCCACCTCGATATTTTCAATTAAATCAGATTTTTTAAATTTATTTATAATGTTTGTTGCTATATTCCTCGGATTGTCCCTGAAATAATTGGAATTTTTCATTGCAAAATTAGTTTGAAAATCCCCAAATTTGAAATCTGTTGCAGGTTCTATATTTAATGTTTCCCATTTATCAAAATCCGGATAGGCTTTCTTAACGATTTTCTTAAAATTATTTTTTAACTTGTTTTCTAAAATTTCCAGCATACTAATCCTTCCTAAATTCCAAAAATCTCTTTTGCGTTATTTCTAAGGATGAAAAGAGCTTTTTCTTTTGACATATTTTTAATTTCGGCAATCTTTTCAAAAACATACTCAACATTTGTTGGCACATTGACCTTTCCCCTCATAGGCTGGGGAGCTAAAAAGGGCGAATCGGTTTCGATCAAGATTCTTTCAATCGGAGTATTTTTAACTACTTTTCGTGTATAATCACTTCTTTTCCCCTTAAAAGTAACAGGTCCTGAAAAAGAAAAATAATAACCCATATTTTTCAACTTTTTCATTGTTTCAATATCTCCTGCATATGTATGCATTACTCCATAAACTTCATTACTGAATTCCTCTAGTATTTTAAAAGTATCATCCTGTGCCTCCCGGCTATGAATTACAACAGGTTTGTTGAGTTTTCTGGCAATTTCCATTTGCCTTCTAAAAATTTCTTTCTGGTAATCTTTTGGATCCTTCATCCAGTGATAATCAAGTCCAATTTCACCAATTGCTACTACCTTTTCTTCTTTTCCCATCTTAAAAAGTCTTTTTTCAAGCTTATCAGTGTACTCTTTGATATTTGTTGGATGAACCCCTACGGTAGCATATATGAAATCATATTGAAAGCTGTAAGCTATAGATTGTTCTGAACTTTTCTCATCAATTCCGATATTAATCATGAAATCAAGTTTGTTTTCACACATTTTTATAATTTTTTCCCTATTTTTATCATATTGATTTAAATTTATATGTACATGACTGTCGTATAGATTTTCCATATAGAAACCTCCCTGTTGGAATTATAATAAAATTTATTAATTATGCAATTTGAAATTTGATTAATTTGATTTTATATCAATAAGCGGGGAATTATCCAAAGCATCAAGACCCTTAACGATTAAAATATTATTTTCTCTATTTATAAGATTAACCGTTGATACTCCTATGGGATTAGGTCTTACAGGGCTATGAGTTGAAAAAACACCTCTTTTAATATTATTTTTATTATTGTGCGGATAAACACTGAGGATTTCTCTATCAGAATCATTTAGTTTATCCATCCAGTAAAGAATTCTTAATTTATTATAATTTTCAATTTTGTCCAAACCTTTTAAATATTTTTTATAAACAATTATCTTGTGTTTTGCATGTTTTAATTTTTTTATTTCCCCTATTGGATAAATATAGAAGGTGCTGTTTTTAAAACTGATAATAGATACCCCCCTCTATATCAAACCCCTCCCCATCAAGGTAGTAATCATTTGAATTATTATTTTCAAAGTAGAAATTCAAATTAATACCTGCATTAGTGGATACTTGCTTTTCCACAAAAACATTTATACTGTAAATATTATTATAAACGGTTTCATCTCCAATAGTTCCATCCGGGTAAAATATTTTTCTTTCATCATATTTTTTGAACAAATAATTATTTTCAATTTCGAGTGTCCAGTTCTCATATAAAATATTAATGATATTCGCTAATTCTAAAACATTATATGAATATATATCTTTCTCAAACTTTTCTGTATTTTCATCGATTTGTATTACAGAATTTAAATCACTGTTTTGCTTTTCGAATCGAACGATAAAATTAGATATAAAAATATTATTGAATATGTATTCCAGATCAATTTTTGATTCTATTTTACTATCCTTGGGAGTTTTGTTTGAAATTGTATCCGGATCCAGATATAATTTTCGTTCTTCCCAGTAAACAATTGTATAATTCATATAGAAATTCAATACGGTTTCAAGATTTACATAATAATATAAACTGTCAGAAATAGAGACTTCATTGAAATCTAAGTTATTTTGGGGAAATGTATTCTCCCTATATTTAAGGGTTAATAAATTTCTCAATGAAAATAAAGTATCATATTTATAAGTAGTCTCCAAAATATAATCATAATTATTCATATATTTATCATTTGGGTATAAATAGTTGTTAATACCGGCTTTAAAGATTAAATCCGATTTTAGTGATAACGGCACTATATATCTGGGTTCAATATTAAAATAGATGTAATTTCCATACTTATAATCAAAATATCTTAAATATTCAAAATAGGAATCTATACTGAAAGCTTCATTGTTGTAAAAAATAGTTAAATTATCACCTGCATAATTATCGTTTAGTTCAGATTTGTTTTTATAAATATTCGAAGTATAACCTGCATAAAAATTGTTGTTGATTGAAACATCAGCAGCAGTATTAATTATTATCCCGATTAACATGACAAACAACAGTATTCTCTTATTCATCTATAACTCCCGAAATTTCTCTTAATATAAATTTCATATCCAATCCTTTAGAAAATTCCTTTAATATTTTATTTTTAACAATATTTTTTCTCAATCTTAATTTTTTCAAATTTCTTTTTAAGTTTAATGTCAATATATTTAAATCATCCAGCTTATAATTTTTAATACAGCAATAATTAAAAACCCGGTTTAATTCATCATTATTAAAATCAAAACTGGATTTTAGTATTGATAAAAAATTCTTTAAAATCTTTAGATTCCCATAATTAATATTTTTATGTTTAATTTCAATAACATTTTCTTTTTCTATTCCGATATCAGAGAAAAATAAAAATATTCCAATCCATTCCTGCTTAAATTTTTCTATATCCTGTTTAACAATTAATAAATAATCGATTTTCTCCTCAATCAAATTCGATAATTTTTCATGGGAAATGTTTCTTATTTCAGCAAGTTCAAAATAATAATTCCATGACTCAGATTTTAAATTTTTATCTTCAATTTTTTTCCTTAAAGAATTATATTCACCGGCATAAAGTGTGAAAATAGTAAAAATGAAAATAAAAAATACTAAAAAAAATTTTACTATATATCGGTTAATATTCATTTCTTATTATTTTTCTCCATTCTTTGGATTACTGTGGGGAGGATCAATTTCTCCTGGAGGACCAAATTCCTCTCCCTTTGGACCCTGAACTTGAAATTTTGTCCTTAAATTTTTAACTTTGTCCAGAATAAATTTCCTCATTTTTTTCTTTTGCTGCTCTACTCTTTTAAGATAATTATTTCTAAATTGAACATTATTCATGTTTTTCATATTTAATCTGGATTTAATTTTGTTATCATTGCTGTTTACTTTTTCTTTCAAAGCTATTCTTCTCATAATTTCAAGTTTTATTTGATTGCTATTAAAATTTTTATTTATTTCATCAAATAACTTATCCATTTCATTTTCTGATAATTTATATCTTTTTTTAATAACTTCCCTGTATCTGTTTTCAATTAATTTCTGTTTTTTTTCAAATGATATACCAAAAATTACAGATGAACTTATTATTATTATTATAAAAATTAATATAATTAATTTTTTCATAATCGATTATCCTTTCCCTCCTGATAAACATTAACAAGAGATAATTTGTCTCCAAATGGATCATCTATAGTAGGGTTAGCTGGATCAAGAACAACTTTTCCATCTACTATAAAAAAGTATCTATAGCTTCCTTCTTCAAGTTTTATCTGGGTTTTCCAGTAACCGTTTTGATTTTTTAAATTTATTCCTTCCCTATTCCAGTTATTAAAATCCCCTACAAGCTTTACACTTTCTGCATCCGGTCTTTTTAATTTAAAGACCAGCGTAGTTTTATTATCCTGTGTATGTTTGCCATAATTATATCCTATTAACAAGGTAAATGCCAGTAACAAAATTATCCCGAAACTATAAGCAAGCTTTTTAAAATACATTTTTTTATATTTCTTTTCATAAATTTTATCCATTATTGCATACTTTAAACTTTCCTGAAGTTTTTTGTTTTTAATTTCATCATTAAAAGAATATTTTTTCATTTTTTCACCTCAACTTCAAGTTTTTCCTTAATTTTGTTTCTTAATCTATGCAGTATAACTTTTACATTGCTCTTTGTCTCATCCGTTAATTTGCTAATTTCTTCAATTGAGTAGTCACTATAGTAAAAAAGAGAAAAAATTTGTTTATCCCTATCTTTTTCTTTATCAATAATTTTCTGAATTTTATGCAGCATTGCTTCCTTATAATCCTCTTTTTCATTCTTATCTCTGACAAAAAAAAATTTAACTTTTTCTATTGAAATAGTTTTTTGTTTCCATTTATTTCTTTTTAAATAAGAATATATTTCATTTAAACTAATTCTATAAATCCAGGAAAAAAATTTATAATTTTTATCATATTTATCAAGATTTTCAAAAACCTTTATAAATATTTCCTGCGTTAAATCTCTGGCATCTTCATAATTTTGTATATGTTTATATGTCAAATCAAATACCATAGCTTCAAACCTTTCAATAATTTTTTCAAAAGAAGCGGTGTGCCCGCTCAACACCGCTTCTATAACTTCATAATTTAACTCGTCATATTCATCCATATTTTTATGCTATCACACAGGATAAACTGTATCAAGCTGAAAAATCAAATGACTCCTGAGCGGTTTCTCCATTAACTATTTCAATGGATTTTGTATACACATCAATAATATTGCCATCTGCATCAAATGTAGCAATTACAAGAGTATAGGTTCCTTCCTCAATATAATCAAATTCAATTAGGTTGCTATCATTTGGATCATCAGAAATTACAGAATTTGTGAAATCGTTGCCTATCTCTGTAGTTTCATCAAATGTTCCATCATTATAGAGATAGCTAATAACATGATCTACTTCTGCCGGGATATTGCTTAATTGAATATCAGCAGCTCCTGTTATATCTTCTGTTACCAAACGAATTGCAGGATGCAATTTATACCCTGTTTCCTGATCAACAACAGATTTGCGTACATCAAAATCCAGTATTAAACTTGTTTTAATTCCTTCTTCGATCCTGAAAGAACCAGCCAATTCAAGATGACCGGTGGTAAAATTCCCTTCTTCTGTACTATAGGTAAGCTCTAGTGGCTCATATGATCCATTAACAGTGATATGATGGTCATATGTATCATCAAATATTATCCTGATATGACTGTAAACACCTGCATCCATTTGTTTTGTGCCCAGCTCAGAAGTTAATCCATCCTGAAGATCCATTAAGTTGAAAATACCTTCATTTTCACCGTACTCTTTAAATGTCTTAAAATCAGTTAGGTCCCCGGTTTTATTAACTTTAATTTCCTTGAATTTAACCATAACTTCACTTACTTCAGTAGAATCTATGGGACCATCTGTTAACAACATCTCTAAATCTCCCGATCCTGTCGGTCCTGTTGAATTAGAGCATCCCCAGAACAATATAACTGCAATAAATACCGTAAACAAAATCTTTTTCATAAACAAGCCTCCTTTTTAATATTCTCCTATCACCTTTTCATTATATAATACTGATTAAGGAGGGGAAAAGTTACAAATAATTAATTTTTTTTAATAATATTTAAGAAATTAAAAAGTCTTTTTAATTAAATTGATATCACAAATCCAAATAACAGGTAATGAAAATAAGAAAAACTGTATACTTCTTCGACATCGGATCCACCTTCCAAAAATCTGTATCCAGCTTTTAGTTGGAAATTTTTATTTATATTATAATATAAACCCGAAAATATATCTTCTGCCCTCCCATAAGGTGAAACAAGAGCATCTCCAGAAAAATTCAAATAAAAATCATTTGAAAATTTATAATTAAAATTAAAATTAATTATAGGCACGAAACCAACATTTGATTTTTTAGAATAAGTTCCGGTATTTACTTCATCCAGTGATATGAATGCCTCTCTTATTTTTGCTGTTACCCCCAAACCAAAATCAATTTTCTCAGTACTATAAATTTTATATCGATATGTTAATCTGTAAGAATTAAATACATAAACAGAATTAATCATTTCATCCTTAACAAATAATGAATCATTATAATAAATATCACGGGGTAATTTTCCATGGGATTCAATTTTAAAAGGCGCATATGTCAGTAATAAAGTATGTTTATTCCCGAGTGTTTTTGAAAACATTAACCTATAGGAATATATACTTTCCATGTCTAAATCATCGGTTAATGATATCAAATCACCCTCTTTATTGGGAATTCTGATATCCGAATATCCACCATAAACTTTCGATAACTCAACTTCCATCTTCCAGGTTGCAAAAATTGTAATATAAATTGATAAAAATAAAACAAAAATAAAAAAAGTTTTTTTCATATTCAAAAAAATCACCTCCTATTCAAAAGATAGCACAATTTATTAAATTACCAATTAAAATATTTTAAAACTAAAATATAATGATATAATTATAATATAGGAGGTTTATATGAAAAAATTTGGCATAATATTAGTTTTTTTTGTAATTACAATCTCATTTTGGGCAATAGATTTAAACAAAATTAATATTCCGGAAAATTTCCATATAGAGATATACGCTAAAAACATAAAAGGTGCAAGAACACTAGCATTTGCTGAAAAAGGTACTATATTTGTTGGCACAAGGACTCAAAAGCTGTATGCAGTAATTGATACAGATAATGACTTTAAAGCCGATAAAATTATTACTGTAGCGGATAATTTAAATCAGCCCAATGGAATAGATTATTATAAAGGTAATCTGTATGTTGCTGAAGTTAATAGAATCCTAGTATTTGAAAATATAATGTCTAATTTAAAATCACCTCAATTTTCAATTCTTTATGATGACCTACCGGAACAGACCCACCATGAATGGAGATATTTAAAAATTGGTCCAGATGGAAAAATATATATTTCTATTGGTGCTCCCTGCAATGTATGTTTATCAGAAAATAAACACTTTGCATCTATCTGCAGGCTTGATTTGGATGGGACTAATTTTGAAATATTTGCACGGGGAATAAGAAATTCTGTGGGTTTTGACTGGCACCCTGAAACCGAAACACTATGGTTTACAGACAATGGTAGAGACTGGCTGGGAGATAATATTCCTCCAGATGAATTAAATAAAGCAGAAAATCAAAATTTACATTTTGGTTTTCCATTTATTCACGGAGAAAATATTTTAGATCCAAAATATGGAAAAAAACTGGATAATAACAAAAAATATATAAAACCTGTAGTTAAACTGGGTCCCCATGTAGCTTCACTCGGAATGAGATTCTACAATAAAAATCAATTCCCGGAAGAATATTATAATACAATATTTATAGCAGAGCATGGATCCTGGAATCGTTCAACCCCTATTGGATATAGAGTAACCAATATTAAAAAGATAAATAACCAGTATGAGTACACCGTTTTTGCCGATGGATGGCTTAAGGATAATAAGAAGTTTGGAAGACCTGTAGATGTTGAAGTTATAAATGATGGATCTTTAATTGTATCAGATGATAAAAATGGCTACCTGTATAGAATTTATTATAAAAAATAATTTGTAATTAACAGAATCCCAACTTTTTAATAATATTATGAATGGAGGAGATCTTTATGCAAAAATCATATAAGGAAAATAAATTAGAAGATGGTATTTTATCAAAATTATCCGGCAAATCAAAACAAATTGCTTCCTTAATTTTTAATGACAGGGAAATAATAACACTACAAAATCATTCTAACATCGTTTCAATTAAAAGATTGGGATACAATGACCATGGACCGGTTCATATGAAAAAAACAGCTTTAAATGCCATGATAATGTTTGGTTTGCTTAAAAATAAAAATATTAAATTTAATCTTGAAAAAGAAGAGCTGGGCAACAGTGAAGATAGCAGAATTAGTATTTTACTGGCATCCTTACTTCATGATATAGGAATGAGTATAGGAAGAGATAATCATGAATTTTTAAGTGTCAATTTATCTATTCCAATAATTACCAGATTATTAAAAAAAATATACCCTAAAAATATTGAAAAAAGAACTGTAATAAGATCTACTGTAATAGAAGGCATAATTGGACATATGGCTAATAGAACTATTACTTCAATAGAAGCAGGATTGGTTATTATTGCAGATGGATGTGATTTGGAAAAAGGACGCGCCAGAATACCTTCCCTGCTTTCTAATGAAGCAAAAGCAGGTGATATCCATCGATTTTCGGCACAAACCATAACCAAACTTGAAATAGATGAAGGAAAAAACAAGCCTATAAGAATAAATGTTCATATGAAAGAGTCAGCAGGGTTATTTCAGGTTGAAAAAGTATTACTCCCCAAAATAAAATTTAGCACCATCAAACCCTTTATTGAGTTATATGCAACTATCAATAATTCAAAAAAGAGAAATTATTTATAGAAAGTACAAAAAAAAAGGGTGATTCTTTCAAATCACCCTTTTCATCTAAATGTTCAATTAGTTAAATTCCTAATTCAGTTTAAAGTCCTAAACGAATTCTATAAAATCTGGTAAGCAAGAGAAATTTATTTTTAATACTTAAATTTACCGTTTTAATTACGACATATTACCATATTTTATAGAGGAATTATAAAATTGATTTACTTAGTCTAGAACTTTAACGTTCTTGGCCTGAGGGCCTTTTGAACCGTCTTCAACTTCAAATTCTACTTCTTGATTTTCTTCTAAAGATTTAAAGCCTTGCTGATCAATTTCTGAGTAATGTACAAATACGTCCTGTCCATCTTCACCTTTAATAAAACCATAGCCTTTTTTAGAATCAAACCACTTAACTTTACCTTTCATAAATACTCCTTTTCCGTATAAAAAAATAAACTTCCCTTTACAGAACTAAGTATAGTAGAAGATTGAGATAAATCAAACGTTTTTTTGATTTTTTTAAAAAAAATTTAAATATTTTATAATTAACAACATAATTGACATTTTATAAATCCTAAATTATAATAAATAGTAAATAATTTTTAAAGGAGGTCTTATGAGTATTGGATTTACCGAAATATTGCTTATTCTATTTATTGTATTAATTTTATTTGGAGCAAAAAGATTACCGGAAGTTGCAAAGTCTATGGGTAAAGCATACAGAGAATTCAAAAAAGAGTTTTCCTCTTTTGAAGAAAAAGATAATGAAATAAAAGAAGAAAGCAGCAAAAATAATAGAGATAATAAAAACTAATTTTTATGAGAAAAGATCTTAATTTTTTTGACCATTTAGAAATATTCCGAAAAAAGGTTATATTTTCATTATTTTTTTTGATATTTTTTTTTATAATAGCTTTTATATTTAGGAATTACTTAATTGAAATTATTTCTCAACCATTTGCAAAATCTAATCTTCCTTCCTTAAATTTTTACTTTTTCAAAATATACGAAAAATTTTTAGCTTACATGAAATTTTCTTTCTATATATCTTTACTTTTAACCATTCCCATTACCGCAGCTCTTTTACTCTCTTTTATCTACCCTGCACTTTATAAAAAAGAAAAAAAAGAATTCCTTATGATTTCATTTTTTTCTCCCTTATTATATTTTTTCTCTATCTATTTTGTTTATAACTTTTTGGCTCCTTTTACAATAAAATTTTTTATGAGCTTTTCCTCACAGGATGATATTAAACCACTCTTAAACTTTTCATCATATATTGACCTCATATTTGTTCTAATAATTATACTTGCATTTTGTTTTCAAATTCCTATTCTGCTTTTGTTTCTTGTTAAATTAGATATTATTTCCTACAAATATTTAAAAAGCATTAGAAAATATGCCATTATAGGAATTTTTTTAATAGCTGCCCTATTTACCCCCCCTGATATAATATCTCAAATTATTGTAGGAATAATTTTATATTTACTTTTTGAATTAACAGTATTTATTTCTAAATTTGTAAAAAATACTGGGGGAGACAGTCATGAAAAAGAATCTTAAGATATTTAGAATAATTTGGCAAATAATTTTCATATTAGCTTTTTTTGGGATTTCTTATTTTTCATCCAACAAATTAATCAATGAATATTTTTTCTCTATACAGTTTATGCCTTCTTTAATCGGATTATTATTAAATTTTACAATTCTCTTTCTTATCTTTACAGTTATAAATTTCTTTTTATTATTTTTATTTGGAAGAATTTACTGTTCACTTTTCTGCCCTATGGGAATACTACAGGATTTTTTTGAATTCTTATATGCCAAGATAAGAATATTAAAATCAAATATTCATATAAATAGCAGGAAAACTTTATATATATCTTTCTCTGTCTTTATATTATTTTTAATATCATTTGTTTTTAATCTTAAAGTGATAACTTCCGCTTTGGAACCATATTCTATATCAAGTAAAATTACATTTATGATAAAATCAGTCTTTTCCGATACCAATATAACAATAATCGTTTATATCCTGCTATTATATATTACTATATTATTTTCTTCTTTAATCATTAGAAAAAGATTTTTCTGTCTTTATATGTGCCCAACAGGATTTATTTTCAGAATATTATCAAAATTTTCTGCTATGAAATTGAGTATAAAAAATTCTGTCTGTATTGAATGCGGCAAATGCGAAGTAACATGTAAAACAAGCTGCATTAATATAGAAGAACAAAATATTGAAAATTCATTATGTATACGATGTTTTAACTGTATGGCCATTTGCCCAACCGATGCAATTAGCTTTGGTTTTAAATATTTAAAGCAAAATAAAACCATGAATGATAACAATATTGTCAATAGAAGAAATTTTTTAAAAAAATTGGGAAGTATCTTTTTCTTATTATTATTCTCCGGAATAATTAGGATAAAAAATTTTATACCCCAATCTCATACCTTTGATAAAACAAAAACATTTCCTCCTGGGGGGAATACTTTAAATAAATACCTTAATAATTGTATTAACTGTTTTAGATGTGTAGAAGTATGCCCTACAAATGTACTTCAGCCAGCAGCTAATTATCCTGTTTTGGATTATGAAGAATCATTTTGTGATTATTTTTGCAATGACTGCAGCAGAGTCTGCCCTACGGATGCTCTTACTTACATATCTTTAAAAGAAAAGCAAAAAACTGCTTTGGGCAAATCGGGATTAGATAAAAATATATGTGTAGTATATGCTAAAAATCAATCCTGCGGTGCCTGTGCCGAAATATGTCCAACAGGAGCCGTTCACATGATAGCTTATAAAAAGAATTTAAAAGCCCCCGAGATTGATAACAGCAAATGTGTTGGCTGCGGCTCATGTGAATATGCATGCCCAACACGTCCAGTAAGAGCCATAAAAGTTGAACCCTTTAAAAACCATAAAAAATTGCAGATTAAGGAACAAAAAGTTGAAAAAGAAATTAAAGAAGAAAAGTTTCCATTTTAAAAAAATAGAATATAATAAAAATATGAAATATTAGGTAAAGGAGGACTATATGGATAGGAGAGATTTTATAAAAAAATCTTTAAAAATAATTGGGGCTTCCTCAATTGGATATCTTGTATCCGGAACTCCACTTATTCTGGGGCAGAATAGCAATAATTACGAACTTGTCGCTGTACAGGGAGGCAGCCCTGATGTTATGTTTAAAAAGGGAATACCTTATCTGGGAGGATTAAAAAAGTTCATAAAAAAAGGGGATTCAGTAGCTATAAAGGTAAATGCTTCATGGAATTCCTCACCCGATGATGGAGGTAATACTAATCCAACACTTGTTAAAACTGTACTGCAGGCATGTCTTGATTTGGGTGCGAAAGAGGTGAATATTTTTGATCATACCATTTATAACGCTGACACCACCTATAGGGTAAGCGGGATAAAAAATGCAGTTAGTGGCACAAAAGCTAAAATAGTTCCAGCTTCCAGCCCAAAATATTTTAATAAGGTAAAAATTGCTAATACAAAAATTTTAAATACTGCAGAAGTGCATGAACTCGTTCTCTCTGCTGATAAATTAATAAATATTCCAGTATTAAAAACACATGGATCAACAAAAATGACCAGTGCTATGAAAAATTTTATGGGAATTGTGTGGGATAGATCGTTTTATCACAGAAATGGACTACACAGATGTATAGCAGAAATTTTCAATTACAGGAAACCTGATTTAAATATCGTAGATGCCTATAATGTAATGGTAAGAGGAGGCCCTTCGGGATATTACAACAGCAAAGTAGTAACAAAAAAAATGCAGTTAATCAGCACTGATATACTTGCTGTTGATGTTGCAGCCTCACAAATACTTGGATTTAAACCTGAAGAAATTAAATATCTTAATGATGGTAAAGACCTGAATCTCGGCAAATTTAACCTTGATGAACTAACCCTGAAAAAAATATATATATAATTTATTATCAGGAATGATAGTTAATACCATAATTAATCAGAAATTTTGAAAATCCGGGATATTATTCTTCCAACAATTCTTCCTCTTTAACAGCATTAAATAATTCTTTATTACAATTATCACATATTTTCTTGTACCACGTAAATTTTTCTGAGCAATTATCACACTGCCATCTTTTTTCTTGATTTTCTATCCATTTATCAACTCCCAGCATCTGTATAGTTTCAAGATTCTTGAATATTATTGAATGATGAGCTGCACTATCTTTTCTAAAATTACTCAAAAATTCACACGGATACTGATCGCATTCATAACAAAAATTTAAATCTTTTTTTTCTATACATACTCTTATTTCACAATTTTCACAATAAGCAGAATGCGTATTGCTCTTGCACCCCTTACACTTCAAATCAGATTTTTCAATTTGGTTGTTATTTTCTTTAATTTTCTCATACAATTTATCCAGTTTTTCTTCTCCTTCAACCGTTGCATTAAAAAATGGACAGGCTCCACAATATAATCCGCAATATGAATCATATCTTAATTCCATATCATCTCCTTTATTATAAATAATTAAATAATTTCAACATATCTATTATAATGAAAATTACATACAAATGAAAGAAAGAATTAAATTATTTTAATTGGTATAAGAATTAATAGAATGACAACCGGTAGGTCCCTGAAAACCTACCGGTTTGTGAAAACAGTTTATTATCTATTAACTTTTAAGGTTGGAATTTTAGATTTTTTATCTGCAGCTTCAATTAGTTCCTTCACTCTTTTTATATCATCATCATCAAATCCATCAAGAGGTTTGTTCTTTATCATGGCCTCATGAATTTGATCAAAAGTTTGATAGTCTATACCAAATTCGTATTCATCTCTATCTGTTTCGTCTCCCCTGCAACCTCCAGAAGGAGGTCTATCGACTATTTTCTCTGGAACTTTTATATACTCTGCCAGGTCCCAGACTTCTGTTTTATATAACCCTCCAATAGGTCTCATATCAGTTGCCCCGTCTCCATATAATGTAAAATATCCTGTTAGTATTTCGCTTTTATTACTTGTTCCCATTACTACATAATTCATTCTTTCCGCTATATGATAAAGAGACATCATCCTTAAGCGTGTAGAGATATTTTGATACTGGGGATTATCAGTCGGAATATGAGTTTGTGGCCAATAATTTCTTTCGACATCTTTAATGTTGATATCTTCAAAAGTTTTAACAAATTCATCATAAACATTTTTAACATTAACTTTTATTGTATCAAGATCAAACCTATTTGCTGCTTTTTGAGCATATTTAACATCTTTAGTTATCGTACCACTTGAAGGAAGCATAACTCCCAGGCTATTATCTTTAAATGCTTTTTTTACTAACCCACCAACAACTGATGAATCCACTCCACCGCTTAAACCTACAATTGCTCCATCAGCATCTCTTTTTTTAACCTGCTTTCTCATCCATTCAACTATCATTTTAACATGCTTATCATTAATATTTAACATTTAGAACCTCCAGTTAAAATTTTAATTAATATTCCACCATTAATTAACTTCATCTTTATAATTTTTATACCACTTTTTTGTTGCTTTTAATTCATTTTTATAATAAGAAGCTAATTAAGCATGTCAAGTAATTATTTTGGATTAAACTTGATTAATCATTTTTTTACAACTTTAATAGTCTATAATAGTGTATTATAACTATATATTTCTTTATATCGATAGATATAATCATATATACAGATATTTATCTCTTTGAATGTTATATTTTAATATAATTTATTTATTAATAAATAACATTTAATAATAACATCTAATACCCAATAGAATAAATAATATAAATTATTCTGTAATTTTTTAGTCTAATTTATTAATAATAAAGAAGTTGAGTATTGCTATTCTAACTTTAGCAATACCCAACAAATTTTAAATATTTTTTAGAATCCAGGATTTAATCCTGATAAATGGGATTTTTTACTATAACAATAGCTCTTTTTACATCACTTGAAATAAATCTACTTTCCAATTCATTCTTTTCAGCCTTCAAATTCTTATCCTTTAAAAGGTCATTTAAAGTGTCTTCAAAATCCACCACCATAATAAACAATTTATCTTTTGTTACTTTCAATAATTTTGTTACTCCTTTTAATGGACTTATAGAAGGAACATTAATTTCATAAAGGAAATCACCGTTTTTTTTGTCAAAAACAGAAATAAAATAATCATTTGCAATTCCCGAAAGAGATATTTTATTATTTTTCCTTTCTGTAACCTGTCCCCCTCCAAATGATGCATATAAGTATTTATCATCTGTTTGCATGCTGCTTATAATAATTGAGCCGCTTCCTCCGGTACCTTCTTCAATTATAAAGTCTTTAAAATTTCCCGTTATTTCTCTTTTAAATTCATCAATTTTTTCCAAATTAAAATCATATTTTTCTATTTTATAGGGCAGATTAGATGTACCTCTATAAAGTATTTTTGCCTCTTCGTCGATAATAATTGATGACATTCTAAGTTTCTTTCCCATTATATCCCTAAATGACTTAATTGAATCAGCATTTTTATACTTTATACTCTTCACTACTTCATTATTTTCTAGATCAATTTTAGCAAGTTTATTCTTTAATATTCCGCTAAAATATAGATAATTTTGATTTCGGGCAACCTGGCCAAAATCATTAATGTTAATCTTATAATCATCGACATATTTTCCATTCATATCAAAAACTAAAAGAGACCGTCTAGCCAGATCCAGTATATTTATTTGATCATTCTTTATGAAAGTCGAATTATTTGAAAAGATTTGACCGGGACCTTTGCCCATCTCAAATTCCAGTTTTTTAATATTACTACCGCTTAAATCATAAAAATTTAAAAAATATTTATTACCGCTATTACTCCAGTAATAAACTTTATCTTCATAGATTCCAATATTTTCCAGTGGATTACGCAAGCTCAGTTTTTCAGGTATCCAAACATCAATTAATTCCGCATCAACATTCTCAACTTTTTTTCGAGTTGAACAGCTAAATAAAAATATAACTAATAGGAATAAAACGATAATTTTTTTCATAGTACCTCCTTCTCATTTATAACACATTAATATATGATATTGTAAACATATTTACGATAAAAGCAAGAGATTCCCCTAATTCAATCATAAATAATTCACACTATCCTTCAATAATAATAAAAGAACACCATTAATCCTGCTAAAAAAAGCAATATTTTGAATGCATTATTCCTATTTATATTTAAATTTTTATTTTTTGAATTTTTTCTTATAATATTTACTACAGATTGTTCTTCAGTTGTTATAGATGCAGGAAGTATGATTTCTAAATAACTAATAATTGTTTTATTTGAAGCAATTTCTAAGTTGTAATCGGGTAAATATATTGATACTTCATACACCTTTCTATCATATTTAAATCTAATTTCTTTATTAACAAAATATTTATAAAGAAATGATAAATATTTTTCCTTTTTAGCAATTATAATTACATTTTTTTTTGTATAGGCAAAAACCAGAACGCAAAATACAATATATAATATGAATATGATTCCGGAGAGAATATTGGAGTAATATTTAGTTACAATCCAAAATACAGGGGTAAATTTTAAAATATGTATGTAATATTTATCGATAAAAATAATTTGACCCAATAAGATTTTGTAAGATAAATATACTAAAAAGAGGACAATTAAAGTTTCATATATTATTTCGATATTTGATAAAATCATAAATTAATTTAGCAGATAAAATTATATAAAAGCTAAATTCTTCCCCCTTTATCTATGACTTAACTCTCTGAATGAGGTTTTAACAGGTAAATCTACTTGCCAATCCTCCAAGAGAGGTTTCTTTATATTTTTTACTCATATCCCCACCAATTTCCATCATAGAATCAAGAACACTATCGAATTTAATTTTGTTCGGTGTTTTTCTTAATAAAGATAAGTTTGCAGAGTTTAATGCTGTAATAGCACCTACCGCATTTCTCTCAATACATGGAATTTGGACAAGCCCTCCAGCTGGGTCACAGGTCAAACCAAGATGGTGTTCCAGAGCAATCTCCGCTGCAAAATCGATTTGCTCCAGCGTACCTCCCATCAAAAAACAAATAGCCCCTGCAGCCATTGATGATGCAACCCCAATTTCTCCCTGGCAGCCCACCTCTGCACCAGATATAGAAGCATTCCCCTTAGCTATAGCACCTAATAAACCGGCTACCAGTAAAGCATTTAATATTTTCTTTTTGGGATAATGATATTTTTCCATCATAACTTTTAATGTTGCCGGTATAACTCCTGCAGACCCGCAGGTAGGGGCCGTAACTATTTTAGCTCCTGAGGCATTTTCCTCGGCAACCGCAATAGCATAAATTGAAGATAAGGTTATTTGGCGCGATAGCAATTTCCAGCTTCTCAAATTATCAATAAAAGAATCATACATCTCTTTAGCTCTTCTATTTAATTGTAAATTACCAGGGAGTACTCCCTCTTTTCTAATTCCGTCTTCAATATTTTTCTCCATTAAATCCCAAATATCTCCTAAATATCGATACAGTTCATTTTTTTCGTAACCGTAAATATTTTTTTCAAATGAAAGAATATAATCGATAATATTAATATTGTTTTTATTACATTCAGAAATTATCCGGGTTAAACCTTTACTTTTTGTTTGCTTTTTTTGGGAAATATTACCGTTTTTATTAATTTCCTCAATTTCACCGCCACCAATTGAGATAAATTTTTTGTTATATTTTTTTTGGTTTGAATAAATAGTAAACAAAACGGTGTTAGGATGGCTGTATGAAGAATCATCCTTGTCTAAAATTATATCATCCTTAGAAAAAGAAATTTTCTGAATTCCCGTATCAATTTTATTTCTTTTATTTACTTTAGTATATTCATTTAAGATGGAATTTGATGATTTGTCCACCTCGTATCCATTGAGTCCTGCTATAATTGCTTTATCGGTTAGATGCCCCTTTCCGGTAAGAGCAAAACTGCCCAAAAGTTTGACTTTTATCCTGTTAAATTCGACATCCTCTAATGAATTCAAAAATTTTCTAACTTTCTGACCAATTTTTAAAGCTCCAAGAGTATGAGATGAGCTGGGACCTAAAGCAATTTTCAATACTGATTTAATATCCGGGATGGACATACTAATAACTATCCTTTCCTACAAATTTACTAATTTATACTACCCTCTTTTTAATATATTTGGACGTCATCAATCGCGCAACTCCCATATAATCAAGATTGAATTGAATTTTTGAACCAACCTTATACATCTTATTTCCATCCTTTTTGGTAATTTGTTTAACATTATAAACCGACATGTCCGAAGAAGAACCTGCAAATGTCATATCCGGATTTTTAGGTTTTAGATGCTTGTTATCAACATCAAGTTTTCCGTAATCCAGAACCGCCCTAAGTATAGTTTCATTTTCCTCTGGTTCATAAGGCAGTCCGTCTCCAACATTGGCATCAGTTAAATTACCCTGAGGTTTTGATCTTTTTTCTTCAAGTTCAATAATATAGGAATAAAATTTAAAGGTATTTCTGGATAAATTTCTAAATTTACCCTCGGTTAAAGGAGTTGTGCCTAGAAAAGCGGCTTCTCCAATTCTAAAGTGATTCATGTTTTCAGGTATCTTATCTTTAAAAAGCATAGGTAGAGAGATTGAACTTCCACCAGAAATTATTTCAAGCTTTTTGTCGAACTTGGCTTCTATAATCTCCTTATAAAGAGACAGCTGTATAAGTTTATCGTATGTAGGTTCAACTCCATACATACATCCAAGATTTGTCCCCAATCCAATCACTTTAATATTATCTAATTTAAAAACCTTTTCATAAAATTCAACTATATTTTCTCTTAATACCCCTTCTCTTAATTCTCCTAATTCTACCATAATAATTATTTTTTGAACTGTATTTTCTTCTTTTGCAGCTTTGTTCAGCTTCTTTATTGTAGAAAAAGATGAATTCAAGGATATATCGGCATATTTAACTACCTTGTTAACTGATTTTCTTGATGGAGGAGCTATATACATTGTTTTTACATTTGAATTAATATTTTTAATCGTTTCCAAACTTGTAAGTCTTGAATCAGCAACACCAGTAAGATTTTTCACATCACTGCATAAACTTAAAACATTTTTTAAAGATTCCTCGTGCCCCCCGAGAACTTTTGCTACAAGTGTCCATTTTTTATTATGTTCCTGCATGATTCTATCTATTTTCTTAATATTTTTTAATATTCTTTTTGTATAAACAGTTAAATAAGCCATAACCTTAATCTTTCCTGTATCTCATTTCAAGATATTTGGTTTCAAATCCTAATTTTTTATAAAGACCCACGGCCGGATTATCCTCTTCGACATGCAGAGCAATATTTCCAGATGTTTCCTCTATTGTTTTTTTCATCAGTTTTGTTCCCAACCCCTGACCTCTTCTCTTTTTGTGAGTACTTATATATACAAGAATATTTTCAGGTATATAATGCTTCATTCCTGTCTTATTTATTACAACTGCTCCTATTATTTTATCTTTCTCCAGACCTAAAAGAAGAAATCCACCTTTTCCTTCTTTTTCTGAAAATGAATAATTTATCGCTTCCCTGATAGCTTTTTTCTTATCCCCATATTCTTCCAGATGCTTATGTAAAAACTTTACTACCGATTCAATCCCATATTTGTCCAGTTCTGAACTTTTATCTATTTTTTTTATTTTCATATTATCCCTCCTTATTCACTGATTGTTTAAAAAATATAAAGTATTTAGTTTCAGTGTCAATACTTAATTCATTTAATATCAAGATAATATTATTAACTATTATTTTTTAGAATATCATATAACTTCTCAGCTTTATTATTCACATACAGGCTACTTATTTTAAATAATTATACCTAACAAATAATGAAACTCAATTACTATCTAAAATAATTTTACACTGCATTTTATATAATTGTTGAAGATTTTTATAATGGTTAGTATTAACTATTCCAATTTATACCTATATCAGTTGGGGCTCTACCGAGATAATTCAGCAGATTTACGGTTTCATCAATTTGTTCCTGTATAGTTTCATTATTATGAGCCCTGTTTGGATACAAGAAATAATTATTTTTATATTTATCGGGAGTAACATTTAACATTAAAGAATTACCTCCAGCTAGAAGGCCATTTTTTCTTGCCGATTTATTTATTGTTTCAAATGCAGTTGTAATTAATATTTTGGCATTCTCTGGATCAACTATTCTGGATATAGCCAGAGTTTTTAAAACTTCTTTTTCTTCCGGACTGGTTTCACTGTTAAGGGGAGTATTAGGTGTGGGTATAAAGGGGGCAAAGCTGTACATTTCGGTTTTAAGTTTTCTCGCAAGCAATATGGAATTTAATACATCTTTTCTTGTTTGCCCGGGGAGTCCAATTAAACCACCTGTTACAATAAAATAACCTATATCAGAAGCGTTTTGTATACAGTTAATTCTATCTTCCAATCTATATCCGGGATGTAATTTTGAATATAACTCTTCATTGCTTGTTTCAAACCGCAGGAGAAAACCTCTTGCCCCTGCATCATACAATTTTTGCAATTCTTTTCTGGAAAGTTCTCCCATACTTATAAAAATCAAAACAGCAATATCTTTTCTAATTTTTTTTATAATCCTGCATAGTTTTTCAATACTGTACTCATCAGATTCACCACTCTGTAAAACCAGAGCCATAAAGCCATGCTCGTTAACAGCTTTATTTGCAATTTTAACAATATTTTTTTCTTCTATATTATATCTTGATATATCAGAATTATAAGTAGATATACCGCAATATTTACAATTACGAACACAGTTATTCGAATATTCTATAATTCCATGAACACAGCATGAATTACCCATATATTTTCTTCTCAAAAAATTTGCCGTTTTATAAAGCATTTCTAATTCTTCTTTTTTTTCTATATTCATCAGTTTTAAAAGTTCTTTCTTAGAAAGGTCTTTATTTTCTACAGCTTTATCCAGTATATTCGCAATATCTTTTCTAATATTTTTATCCTTATAATCCCTTTTAGATATTTTTAAATCAACTTTTTGCAAATTGAAAAAAGTTTCCCTCCATGCAGTTAAAATGGATACGGCTTCCTTTTCGGGTATTTTATTGATGGCATATCCCCCCTGGGCATATATATAATCTCCTATGCTGATATCCAAAAATTCGTTTAGGACCTTTCTTTTTTCACCGAAATACTCTACAATCAATCTTTTCTTATTAATATCTACAACCTGTCCAGGAATAGCATAGCACATTAATTATCCCCTCCTGATATACTTTCATTATATTTATCTACTTCCATTTCTTCTACAAGGCATCTGTCCCCTTTAATAATTTCAATATTATTGCTTTCACACTCCGGGCATTTAATTACAGGGAAAAGATGGTTAAGTTCCATAGTTGATTCAAGCGGTCCCTTAAAATTGCACTCCTGACATCTTATAACGCCTTTTATTATATGTAAATTTAACTTGCTGTTTTTGGCTATATCTATCTCATCCAGCATTAGCTTTAACCAGTATTGGATCTGATTTTTCTCAAGCATTGTTAATTCACCTATACCGATTTTAATTGAATATATTTTTTCTGCATTATTATCCCTTGCAGCTTTTAAAATAATATTGATAATATTTTTTACTGCGGTAAATTCATGCATTCAATTAACTCTTCAACCCCTTCGCCGGTTAACCCGTTAGTCCCGACAAATTTAGATGTCGGGTTAATTTTACTCAAATCTTCTTTAAAATTTTCAATTGAGATTTCCATCTTTTCGGCAAAATCTATTTTATTCATAGCTACTGTATCGGCTCTTTGAAACATCGGTGGATGTTTCTGAATCATATAGGGCCCTTCGGTCACAGAAGTAACAACAAGTTCCATATGGGCTCCTATCGGACAGCCTGCAGGACAAATTAAATTACCTACATTTTCTATAAATAATAAATCTATATCCGCCAAATTAAATTTTGTAATAGCTTTTTGTACAAGTCCAGCATCCAAATGACACACTCTTCCCGTTTGAATCTGTATTACAGGTACTCCTTCCTCTTCAATTCGCCTGGCATCAATCTCAGTAGTCAAATCCCCTGCTATCACTCCAATTCTTTGTTTATTTTTTAATTTTTTAATTATTTGCTTAATTATTGATGTTTTTCCCGAACCAACCGATCCCATAACATCAACGGCAAATATATCATTATCTGTAAGTAATTTATTATTTTTATCAGCAAAATTTTCATTTTTTTTCATTGCCTCTTTCCCAATTTTCACAATCTCCATACTTCCTCCTTATAATTTTTATTGCTTTGTCTTCCCTTCAATTTTGTCAATATATATCTTTCTACCCTGAATAATATCAAAATCATGCCCCCCGCAATAATTACAATATACAAAAAACTTTTGATCAGGTGTCATAATTTTGCTGCATTTTCTACACTTTAATTTCACACTTTCTTCTACAATATCCAATTTAGTATTCTTACAAATTGTCCCGGGAAATATATCCTTCTGTAATTTTTTGAATAATCCTTTCTTATTAACCTCCAATGCTTTACCAATTACCAATTTAATATACTTTACAGAGTGTATATTTTCTTCTTCTGCAAGGTCTTTAATAAGTAAATATAAATCATCCGCTATATCCATATTATCCATTTTTGTACTCTCTCTAAAAATTAATTAAAATAAAGAACTATAGTTTATCTAGAAGTCTATCAATACTACTTTTCACATTAAATGATAAATTGTTATTCAATTGACAGTTCTCAGGTTGAATTCCTATTAAAAATATTCTTAGATTTGCTTTAAATTGTTTTAAAAAATTAATCGACATTTTTAATGATGAATTATGTGTGGATATTGAAGAATTAACAATCTGATCTTTACCAAATAATTTGATGGTTCCGGGTGATGAATTAAAATCAACGGCATCGACAAATATTAAAGTATCAATATCCTTTTCTAACATTTTGTCAAAATAATTTTCCGGTGTTTCTTTTACATTCAAAAACTGATAATCATCTAATAATCTTCGCCCCTTTTTGACAAAAAAAGGACCTATCCCATCATCTCCTCTCATTTCATTTCCGATTCCTACAAAAAGTACCTTCCCTTTTAATATGTCGTCAATCTTCTTCATTCTCACTTCCACCAATATTTATAAGTATTTCACTTCTACATTTGGGGCACAGTACATTAAACATGTCCGTTCTTCTTTTTTCTCCAGATATTGTGGAAGGAAGATCTCTGTTTACGATTTTTAGTTCTTTTTGTGCTGTCATAATAAGGGGGAAGTTACCGTAAGCAAGAGGCCCTAATTTTTTAGCCAGATAGATTAAATGATCCTTAGCCCCAATTATTTCCCCACAATCCTCACAGATTATTAATTCTTTATCAATAGAAGTAAATGCTTCGTCTCTATCAAACACAGCAAGATCGTATTCGTCTTCTAAAACAATCCCCTTTTCTGTAATACAGTTCGCCTCACAGTGACCGCAAAATATACATAAATCATAATGATGAAGAAATTTTCTATTAGGAGGCGATATTTCAACATCATCAACTACCTCAATTGCCTCTGTAGGACAAACTTCGGCACAAGCCTTACAACCAACGCATTCTTTCTCATTAAATTCCGGTTTCCCCCTAAATTTTTTTGGGGGAACATGGGACACAGCCGGATATTTGGAAGTATATCTCGGCGAAAATATTGATTTTAAAGCCTCTTTTAAAACTCTAAACTGAAAAAGACTGGGTAGCTTCATATTTATCCCTCACTATTATATTTTATAATACTACTGGTCGTTCTTTTTATATCTGTTTTCATCTTCCAATTTATCGCATACACTTTCCTGCCATAATGGTATTCCGGACATATGTGCACTTTTGGACAAAGCATGGGCAGAAACCGGCGCTGTAAGAACAATAAAGATAATTGTAAATAATGCTTTTATACCTGCCGCTGTAAATCCCACTATTAAAAAAGTTCCAAATAAAATACTTCCCGTTCCAAATGTAACACATTTGGTTGATGCCTGTAGCCTATTATATAAATCCGGAAATCTTATTAAACCCAAACAACCAAAAAGGTCAAAAAAGATCCCTAGACCTATAAAAATAATCCCTATAGTATCAATCATCAAAATCCCGCCCTTCCATATATTTTGAAAGTGCTATTGTTCCTATAAAACTCTGTAATGCCCAGGCTATACCTATATCAAGATACCAGCTTCTTCCGGTGGTAATAGTTAATACAGAGCATAACCCAACAATTAATATCCCCAAAATATCAATAGCAACTATTCTATCCAGAGCAGTAGGTCCTTTCATAATCCTAAACAAACAAAAAGCTGCACTCAATAAGAGAATAAAGATTACCCTTTTTAATACAGGTATAAATAATAATTTCTCATATATTAATATCTGGAAGGGATAAAATAAAATTAAATATAATATTATAATTAAAACTACAGAACCTAAAATCCATCGCAATCTCTTTTTCATTATTCGAAAATCCTTTCCAATATATATTCAAATCTTCTAACAATATCTTTAGTTGCTCCTTCAACATCTTCATTAAAAACATGGATCCAGTGGATATATAAGTATCCATTATCCTGATCTACATCCACACTTAAGGTTCCAGGTGTTAGGGTAATAGAATTGGCTAAAAAAGTAATTCCAGTATCCGACTTTAATTTGGTTTTAACTTTAACAATACCCGGATTAATAGGAACATCAGGATGGATAACCCTGTAAACGACATCCAGATTAGCTTTAAAACATTCCCATATAAACACAGGAATATAGACAAATAGCCAGAAATACCTCAAAGGATGTATTAAGTGATGTGGACGTGTTATAAACATATCACCTGTCATGTAAGCCACGAAAATAGCTACAAGTATTCCTACCAACAAATGAGACAAATCAGGTGGCCAGGTGAAACCCAGCCAAACTACCAACGCCACTATAAATAAAACTATTTTGCTTCTCATTAAACACTCCCCAGAACCTGGTTAACATATTCTTTACCTATTAAAACTGCATTTGATGCTTCTTTCAGTAATAAATTAGATATTTCAGGTAACAGTAATAAACCACCAAATACACAAATAAGAGCCAAACAAATCATAGAAAACTTCATTCCAAATGGTACTTCCTCTATATTTTTCCACTTTTCCTTTAGTTTGCCCAGAAATGCATATTTCTGAACTTTCATAAAGGATGCCATTGTAAGAACACTACCTATGACAGCAAATAGTCCATAAATATACTCATTAGCTTCTACACAGGCGATTATTATCAAAAGCTTACTCCAGAATCCGTTAAAAGGTGGAATCCCAGCTATTGACATAGAAGCTATCATTGATGTATTTCCGGTTACCGGCATTTTCTTATTAAGTCCACCCATTTTCTTTAAATCTCTTGTTCCGGTTGAATATTCAACAGCTCCCGAGTTTAAAAAGAGCAATGATTTGAATATTGAGTGGTTAAATAAATGGAAAAGTCCCCCCAAAATTCCGAGAGGAGTTGCCAAACCGATTCCAAGTATAACATAACCGATCTGACTTATTGAATGGTATGCAAGCAATCTTTTAAAGTCATACTGTCCAATTGCGAAAATTACTCCAACTATCATGGAAAGGGTTCCTAATACAAGCAATATTCTTGAAGTATATATATTGCTTCCGATAACATTGTAAAATATTCTTATTATAGCATAAACTCCTAATGCTTTTATAAGCACCCCTGAAAGCATAGCAGAAATAGGTGCAGGTGCAGATGGGTGAGCATCGGGCAGCCACCAGTGAAACGGCACAAGTGCTGCTTTTAGACCAAAACCTACAATAAACATTACTGAAATAAAAATTATCACGGAAGAACTTCCTTCATTTGCAAGAGATTTGCCAATATCAGCCATGTTTAAAGTTGAAGTATAGCTGTACATTAAAGCAATTGATAACAATATTAAACCGGAAGCAAGTGTTCCCATAACCATATATTTAAAGGATGCTTCCAGCTCCTGTCTCCCTGTACCAAAAGCTACAAGAGCATAACTTGATACTGCAGCAACTTCCAAATACACAAATAAATTGAAAAGATCCCCTGTTATAATTACACCATTCATTCCTGCCAGCATCAAAAATAGCAGCCCAAAATATTTATAAACATCTGTATATTTTTTAACATAATTTATTGAATATATCATTATAAAAAAAGCAACTAAATTAACGGTTAAAAGCATAAAGGAAGACAATCCGTCCAGAACCATACATATTCCTATAGGAGGAATCCAGCCTCCCATTTTATATACCATTAAACCATTATTATTTACAAGAAAAATTGAAAGAACAGAAAGTATAACAAGTGCAGCTGAAGAAATGACAGGAAATGCTGTTCTAAAAAATTTAAATTTTGATCCCAGCAGTGATATTAAAAATGCTGTTGCCAGACTTATTGCTACAAACAATGGTATAATATGTTCCATTTTTATCCTTTCAATTCTTTAATTTCATTGATATCAAAAGTACCATATTTTTCATATATTCTAATAGCAATTGCTACCAGTAATGCAGTTACTGCCAGACCGATAACAATAGAAGTCAAAACTACGGCCTGGGGCAATGGATCGACTATTCTTTCAATTTCTTCTCCTTTTTCTAAAATTGGAGATCTCCCATTCATTCTATATCCCACCAAAATAAAGAATAAATTTATTGCATAATCAACTATGGATATCCCGATTATAATTTTAATGAGATTTCTTTTTGTTAATATACTATAAAGTCCAATACTAAATAATATAAAGCAAAGAAAATATATCACTTTCTACCCCCAATTTTAAATAGAACAAGAGCAACAAATAAAAGAAACAAACCTGCTCCAACCTTTAAAAATATTGCAATATTCGAAAGCAAGATTGTTCCGGCACTGAAAAGTTCAAAATGTTCTCCTTTATCCAGAAAATTATTAAAAAACACCCCTCCAAAAAAACCGAGAAATGCTATAGTAATAAATAACAGCGCCCCTGTACTTTCAAAAATTTTGCTCCAGGTTTGATTTAATTTCTCAAGGGCAACATTTTTTCCAAAAGCAAGCATTATATGTATAAAAGACAGGGCAATTATAACTCCCCCGGCGAAACCTCCTCCCGGTGTAATATGTCCGTGTAATAATATGTACACACCATACAGAAGAATCAATCCAATAGTCAACCTTGTAATAGTTTTTACAATTACTGACATACCCTGAGAATCTCTGTTATTAATCACCTTGAACTCCTTTATTTTCCTTTGTATCTTTATCCTTAATTCCATTTTTTCTTAAAACCGCTAAAGCTCCTAAAATAGCAGTAAATAAAACTGTTGCTTCTCCTAAAGTATCAAAGGCACGGAAATCAAGAATAACAGAAGTAACAAGATTTGCAGCTCCCGTTTCTTTCATGCCGTTTTCTATATAGTAATCTGCAACTTTTAATATTGGATTTCCGAACTCCGGCAATGATTGTAAAACATTGTAGGAAAAAATTAAAAAGATAATAATTAAAATAATTGAGAGAAATTTAACCCCCCAGTTCTGATTTTCTTTAGTATATTTTACATCTCTTCCAAGAGTTGCACGGATAAGTATTATTAGGGTTAAAATCTCAACAACTAGCTGAACTATAGCCAAATCCGGAGCTTTTAATATCAAAAAGGCAATGGTAAGCCCCAGTCCTACTTTACCCAGAGCAACTATCGAAGATAAAATACTTTTTGTTTCTACTGCTATTATAGCTCCAATTATCATTAATATTAAAACAATGTAAAGTTCAAGCATATTAGCCCCTAATGTTTAATAAAATAAACAAAACAGCCATACCAAAAAATATCCAAAGAATATATGCTACAAGTTTCCCCGAATGAATTAATCTGAGTCTGTTAGTGATAGCAAATGTAAATTTTTTAAGCATTTCATATAGGTCAAAATATTTCTTCTCTGCCATTTTATATATTTTATCTAAAATAGATATATCCCTTATACTGTCATAAAATTCAGTTCCTGTAACTCTTTTATTTGAAGGAATTTCTTCGCCTCCAATAAAAATATCGCTTTCACGTACATTTTTCATATTTCCAATTAAGTATATCAAAAAGCCCAAAGCAATGCCCACTAACATTAATAAGGTTGCCATTTGAGAATTCCATAATCCAAATAATCCAATTTCTCCAAGGGCTGGAATTATAAATAATTTTAATGGAACTGCAAAAGCGAAAACTCCGAATCCTACACACAGAATCGATAGGAAAATAATAGGTAAAAGCATAGTCCAGTTAACATCCCCAAAACTCCATTTTTTTTCTGATCTTCCCAGAAATACTGAATAAATGACTTTCATGAAACTAGCAAGAGTCAAAGCGGAACCAAACATAGCTGCTACAAGCCATAAAATCCATAATTTACTTCCAGCTTTTCCCATATCAATTAGACCCTGATATACCATCCATTTTGAAACAAATCCATTAAATGGGGGCACCCCGGATATTGATAGAGAGGCAATTACAGCCCCAATAAAAGTTATCGGCATGTATTTAGCCAGTCCGCCAAGTTTATCCATATTCATTGTATTGGTACGATATTTTACCGAACCACTTATTAAAAACAAATTACTTTTATATATTGAATGATTAAGCATATGAAATAATCCCCCTGCTATACCTACGGGATTACCCGTACCGATACCAAGAACCATATACCCAACCTGACTTATTGCATGATAGGAAAGCAGTTTTCTTAAATCATGCTGAACAAGTGCCATAAAAACGGCTGCAATTATTGTAATTGATCCAAACAGTAATAATATAAATGTCATTGAGGAATTAAGCTCAAAAACACTAATACTTATTCTTGCAAGTAAATATATCCCAAGAAGCTTATCCAAAGATGCAGGTAAAAATGCTGTAACTGGAATGGGAGCCTTTTCCGACATATCCGGAATCCAAGTATGAAAAGGCATAGCGCCGGCTTTAGCAAATGCTGCAGCAACAAAAGTTAAAAATGCAATGGTAGGTAAAAAAATGGGACCCTGTTTTAAAGAAATATTAATGCTGCTGATATTTAGAGAACTGGTGATGTAATATAAAATACCTATACCAATTATCATCAATGAATCTGTAGCTCCTATTATTATAAAAGCTTTACTGGATTCAGCAGTTGCATTGTCATTCGTATTTATTAACATATATAAAGTAAAACCTAAAAATCCCCAAAATACAGAGAGAAGAATTAAATTATTAGCAAGAGCTGCTCCATAAGATGCACTTACAGTAAACAAAATATATGAAAAATACATATTTATATTTTCTGTAACACTCTCTATATATTTAAGTGAATATATAATTACAAAGACTGCAAACAGGCCTATAAAAAGCAAAATAAATTTAGATAAGTTATCAAACATAAAATAGTTGTTGACTATTTTTTCTGTATTAATGAACAAAATTATATTAATTATAAAAGATATTAATATGGAAATTGTTGAAAGAAACTTTGTAATATTAGTAAATTTTTTTGGAAGAATAAAAATTAAAAAGCCTGCAATGAGAGGAATTGCAATAGTTAACAATATCAAATTCATTTATTCTCCTTTTTGGATTTTCTCATTCTTTCAGTTTTCTGCTGCGACATTTTTATTAAATCATCCCCTGTTAAACTTTTTTCACCTTCAGAATTAATAACGGCCATGCGCTCGGTACAGCAATAGCATGGATCCACTGCAGCAAGTATAATTGCAGCATCTGAAATAGTTTCCCCCACAGTTGTAACCTCAAAAGTCGGAACATTGCAAAAACTGGGAGCCCTTACTTTGTGTCTAACAGGTCTATTTGTACCATCACTTCTAACAAAATGGAAAACTTCCCCTCTCGGTGCTTCTGCCTGTCCGATTCCATCTCCTGGAGGAATCTCCTTTACAGTTGTTTCAATTTCCCCATTTTCTTTTTTTAGAGCATCCAAACATTGATGAATCATGCTTATTGATTCATACATTTCCTTGATTCTGACAACAGCTTTTGCAAAAACATCTCCTTCTTCTTCCACGATTACATCCCAGTCAATGATATCATAAGCTGCATAGGGATAATCCCTTCTGATATCATCTTTTATGCCAGAAGCTCTTGCAGTAGGACCCAAAGCTCCATAATTATGAACATCTTCCGGTGTTAATACACCTATCCCCTTTGTACGGGCGTGAATGATAGGGTCATCCATTACTGCACCTCTTAAAAGGTCAACTTTAGGTTTTAAATCATCAAGCATTTTTTTTATGCTCGGTATATCCTCATTATCAATATCCCTTCTAATTCCACCAATTTTCATCATAGCATAATTCTGCCTATTCCCTGTTACCGCTTCCATTATTTCAAGAACTGGTTCCCTGTACTTCCATGCCCACATCCATACCGTATTAAATCCCAGAAAATGACCCGCTAATCCTACCCATAAGAGGTGAGAATGTAACCTCTCAAGTTCGGCTATTATAGTTCTAATATATTTTGCCCTAACAGGGACTTCAATTTCAGCCAGGTCTTCAACCGCATTAACATAAGAAAGCGGGTGAGAAGTTGAACATATACCACAAATGCGTTCAACCAGATATGGAACCTGGTCATAGCTCATAGATTGGGATAGCTTTTCTATTCCCCGATGATTATAAGAAGTTCTCCATTCAATTTTTTTTACAATCTCGCCTTCCACATGCAGCTGAAAATATTCCGGTTCCTCCTGAAGTGGATGATAAGGACCTATCGGTATTACAGTTCTTTCTTTTTTACTATTTTTATTTTCATCACTCATAATAATAATCCCCTATAGCACTTATTAATTATTATTTTTCTTTTCATCATAATCTCTTCTCAGTGGATACTCTTTTTCATTCCAATCATCTGATAGAATAAATTTTTCCGGATTAGGATGATTTAAAAACTTAACTCCGAGGATATCCATAATCTCTCTTTCAATCCACTTAGCCCCCGGTACTATTGAACTTATTGATTCCACTACAGGTTCTTTAGAATCCAAGAGTGTCTTCAAAGTAACCACAGTTTCCCTGCTGTCAAAAGAAAAGTGATAAAGGATCTCTATTCCCCCGGGGGTATCAATCCCTGTTTCAATCATATACCTGAACCCCAATTCATTAAAAATATAATCGACAAAATCGAGCAAATCATCCTTTTCAATCGTGATATAATATCTCTTTTTAGATTTTTCATAAAACTCAACAATTTTATTATCGAACTTATTTTTAATATTTATTACTTCTTCATTCATTTTCTACTCCAATTTATTTCTTAATTTCACTATAGCAGATATTATTGCTTCGGGTTTAGGAGGACATCCGGGAATGTATGCATCTACCGGAATTATTTCATCTAAAGGACCTGCTGTATGATAACTATTTTTGAATATCCCTCCCGTACATGGACAGGCTCCACATGCAACTACAAAAACTGGTTTGGATGCCTGTTTATAAATCTTTTCTAACCGGGGCTTACACTGTCTGTTTACAATGCCCGTCACAGCAATTATATCTGCATGCCTTATACTTCCTACAAGTTCTATCCCAAAACGTTCTAAATCATATCTTGGAGTTAAACAATCAAGTAGTTCAATATCACAGTTGTTACAGGAGCCACCGCTAAAATGAAAAACCCATAAAGACCGTTTTAAAGCGTTTTCCTTAAATCCCATTTTATACTCCTAAATATGCTAATATTACAGCAAGTATAGCTAAGAAAGTAATCGGTCCCCAAAATAACTTTAATACCTGATCTATTCTAAATCTCGGGGCTGTGTTTTTAATCAGTATTATAACTACGAGCAGCGCTACATATTTCAAAACACTCCACAATAAATCTATGCCTTCAATTCTAAAACCGCCCCAGAAAACACCAACCAAAAAAAGCGGTAACACAAAAAGAAGCATCCACCTGCTAAGTTTAAATATTGCTAGAGGAGTTCCGGAATATTCAATAAATGGTCCGCCTGTTATTTCGGTTTCGGCTTCCGGGGCATCAAAAGGAACAAGAGCTAATTTTGCCTGCATACATAAAATAGCTACAACAAAAGCAAGAATACCTGATAAAGAACCTGCTATTGCTCCGTTATTATTTTGAAACATTAAAATATTGCCCATCAATATCTCATTTCCTGAATTTATAACAGCAACTAAAACAGAAATTATAAAAGGTAATTCATAGGAAAGTAACAATTTCATTTCTCTTGAAGCACCAATAGATGATAGAGGATTGGCTGAAGAAAAACCCGCAAGAATAATTGCAATTGAAGGCATCACCAGCAAATACACTATCACAATTAAATCTCCAACAAAACCCTTTGAGGGCATTATAAATGTATGCCAAAGCATTGTTGAAACTATTGTAATTGAGGTTAAACTCAAAACCGGTGATAATAAAAAGGTAAATTTGGAACTTCCTCTGGGAATAATGGTTTCTTTTCCCAATAACTTCACAAAATCATATAAGGGCTGCATAAAGGGAGGACCCACCCTCCACTGCACCAGAGCAGTTACCTTTCTATCTATCCAGCTTACAAGAATACCGGCAATTGCAGTAAATAAAAAACCGGGAAAAACTATAAAATATAGAATTGATTTTAAAGTTTCCATTTTTTTAAATGCACCCCTAAATTTTTATTTATTAGTATAATATTTTTTTCTTTATCTTCCTTTACTTCTTTATATTCAATCGCATCATAAGGACAGGTTTCAATACAAAGGTAGGCATCTTTAAATCTCTTTTTACAGTAATCACAAACAGAATCCAGATAAGGTATTAATTCAGGATAAATTGTTCCAAAAGGACATGCTATAACACAGGAATTACAACCGACACAAAGCATATTATATCTTTTTAATGATCCATCCTCCTGTTTTTCCAAAGCATCCTGGGGACATACCTCAACACATGGTGCTTCTTCACATTGCTTACAAATCAAAGCATATCTAACTCTTTCTCTAAGAGCAGTAATTCCATTATTCTCGGGATAATGATTGTAATAACTGCATTCTATTACACATTTTTCACATTTTTTACAAACTTCTAAATCAATAAATAATCTTTTCATAATTATACCCATTTCTCCGGAATGTCTTTTATTTGTTCATAGGTAAATACTGGACCATCTTTACATACATAATATTTACCAAGAGCGCAGTGACCGCATTTACCTATACCGCAGGACATATTTCTTTCCATCGATAAATATATATCTTCCGATTTGAATCCCATATCAAGAAGACTGTAAGTTCCAAATTTCATCATTACAGGAGGTCCGCAGACAATTGCAACACTATTTTCTACATTGATATCAATTTTTTCTAGTAGCACCGTAGCAACTCCTACACACTCCTCCCAATTTTCATCAGGCTCATCGACAGTTCTTAAAACTTTTAATCCCTTAACATTTCTCCATTTTTCAAACTGATTTTTATAAATAATATCTGATGGTGTTTTTGATCCGTAGCACAAATATATTTGTTCAAACCTGCTTGTATCATGGATTAATTCAAGCAATAAGGAACGAATTGGAGCCATACCAACTCCTCCCCCAAGAAGAAGTACTTCCTTATTTTCAAATTTTTCAATAGGATAACCTTTGCCTAATGGTCCCCTGATACCTGTAATATCCCCTTTTTTCATATTATGAATTTTTCTTGTTACGCGTCCAACTTCCATTACAGTAACATCTAAGGACTCTGTATTATAAGGTGAAGATGATGGTGTAAAGGGAGCTTCTCCAACACCTGGAACGGTTAGTTCGATAAACTCTCCAGCTTGAAAACTAAAATTTTCTTCAGGGATTAACTTTAATGTTTTAATTGTTGATGATTCCGTTATTACATCATCAACTTTTGCCTTTATTGGATTATAAGGGTTTTCTTTCATTAATCCCTCCCATTTTTATGGTTTTACCTGTATGTTATTATAATTTTAATTTAGTTTACTTCCTCCCGATTTGTCTTTTTGTTTTTTTTAGTTTCACTAACTTTTTTTAAAACCTCTCTTTTATCTATATCACCCTGACAGGCTTCTATACATCTACCGCATCCAGTACAGGCAATGATATTAAAATTATCAAGTTTATAATTATATTTGCAAAAATAACGGTTTCTGAACCTTTTCCATATTTCATCCCTTGGATCCTCACCGGCAGCCATTTTTGTAAAATCATCTAATTGACATGAATCCCAGTATTTATTTTTAAAGAATTCCTCGCCCTTTGCACCATCCACAAGTATAAAACAGTGACATGTAGGACAAATATTAGTACACCCCCCACATTCAACACAATCCTCTGCAAGTTCCTCCCAAATTTCAGATTCATAATTTCCTTTAAGTATTAGATCATATGAATCCTTTGTTGCAAATTCAGTGTTAATTTCCTCTACTTTACTTTTTATTTTTTCTCTATTTTGCTCTCTCTTATCTATTAAACCATTATTTGCTTCTTTAAAGTAATCTTTTCCATATTCATCTATTAATTTCTGCCCTTTTTCTGATCCAACTTCAATCAAAATATAATTATCAACCAATGAAAGATTTAAATCAAAATTTTTAACAGGATACGGTTGTGAATCAACTTCAGTGCAGAAACAGGACTCTAAAGGATCGGTGCAGTCACTGCTTATTATAATGGTATCTTCTCTTCTATGTTTATAGAATGGATCTATAAAATCTTCATCCAGATATACCTCATCTAAAATTGATAATGCATTTAAATCACATGCTTTCAATCCAACAAGAATCTTCTTTTTATAATTTTTATCAATTTCTTCTGAATTAGAAGTATTTGAAACCGTTTCTCCAACTGGAAGAAAAAATATTTTTATAGGCTGCACTGTTCTGTAGGCTATATCTCTATAGGAAATATTTTTTATATCTGATTTATCAAGGAATTCAAAGTATAATTTATCCTCAAAACTCTGGGGGGCATAAATATCATACTCCCGATACATGTCTTCCAAAAAAGAAACCCAATCAGTAATTTTAATTTGAAAAACTCTATTTACCATAATTAACCCCAAATAAATAATTAATTATTTCACAATTAATCAATTATATAATAATATTTAATGTTTTTCAAGAAAAAAAAATTAAATTTCCCCATTAGCTGATTTCCCCGATTTGATTTTTCATACTTAAACGGGATATTTCCCGCTAATATAATCCTTTAAATATTTATTTTCCCTATCATATTCGTTTAATTCACTTTTCAATACATCTCCAATAGAAATGATACCCTCAAGATTTCCCTCTTCATCCAATACGGGTAAATGTCTAATTTTATTCTTCAACATAACACTCATTGCATAATCTATATCATCTTTTAAATGAGCAACAATTATATTTTCTTTTTTTGTCATAACATTTTTAATATCGACATTTTTAATTATCCCTTCATCATGATCAACTTCCCGCAGAATATCTCTTTCACTTATAATACCTTCAATTTGCTTCTTGTCATTTAAAATTAGCAGAGCCCCTATTTTTTTTTCATTCAATAATTTTACAGCTTCAAGTAGCTTTTTATCATCCCCAATTGAAAAAACCTCATCTCCCTTTTTTTTAATAATTGATTCGATTGTTTTCATAAACCCCTCCTTTTAATATTTATTATTCTAGTATATTATATAATTTTTAAATTTTCAAGATAGACAACGTGAATTAAATTCATTACAAATATTACCGATGTATAACAATTTTAGAGATATTAATTGATATTATAAGCTATAATTGAATTTTATATTACTTTAGTGATATATAATAAGAAAACTTAATCCAAGAATAATATTTATTATTTTAATTCATATAAAAATTCTGTACTTATCCAGTAAATATCGCTTAATCCATTCCTGGGATTTTTAAATATTTTTTTTAATTTTTCATAACTCATCTTTTCCATATTTTTTATACTTCCCTGTTGAGATTGAAAAAATAAATATTTACCATCAGGAGTTATGTAGGGAGCATATTCGGATTTTTCAGAATTTATCATTGATCCAAGATTTTTTAGTTTTCCCCATTTATCATCTTTTTTAAAGGATATATAATAATCGGTAGCTCCTATAGAATCTTTACGTCCAAATACAGGAACAATTATATAATCTCCATCGGGAGATATTGCTGCATTAAACTGATATTTTCCGGAATTTATTGTATCGGGAAGCTTGACAGGGTTTTTAAATTTGCCATTCTCATAATCAGATACAAAAATATACTCATTATTATTTTCATCCCTTCGTGTAAAATAGAGCTGATTATTTTTAGTTACAGAAGGATAGTAAACATTTCCCCGTCCATTAATTTTTTCACCTAAAGGTTCTGGCTTGCCCCATTTCTTGCCATTTTTTTTCATTCGCCAGATATTAGTTTCATCTAATGGCTGTTTCGAATCATCCATGGGACGGTTTGAAACAAAATAAAGATACTTGCCGTCCGGAGATATATGAGGCTCCATATCATTATAAATACCGGAAAATTCTGCTACATGCGGTTTGGTCCATTTACGATTTTTTTGTTTTAATGTAATAATCGTTGCCCTCCCTCCAAGCTGTATACGAAAATAACACTGGCTGTAATCGGGAGAGAAAGTTATATCTCTTTCAAACATACCAGTAGACACTATCCCTTTTGCAAACAATTCGGGTTTATCTTTTGGAGGATTTTCTCCAATTATCATTCCTTTTCTATCCAATAGTTTAGTATCCGAATCTCCTTTTGCATTAACTGATGCAAATAAAACAAAAATTAACAAAATAACCATTAAAAACACCTTAAATTTCATATTATCTCCTCTTCTATTTTAATAAACTTATTATACTTAATATTTAGTAAATTTACAAATTATATTTGAATTCCTTCAAGAGTATAAAAGTTTATATGTGAGAATTATATTATTGGCGGTACGATCTTTTAAATCAAATATTTGCATGTTTAAAATCTTAAAGTAAACAATAGGATGGAAAATTCCTTAAATCCATCCGCTTATTCCTTCAATCAGAAATTTGCAAATGTGTAATTATTACCCACCCCTTTGTGTAAACCATTGTATAATATTTACCCTAATATAAAATATCACTTATAAATATTTAAATTATTTTTTTTTATATTTTACTAATTAGATACAAGTTACAATTTTCTTTTCACTTCTATTTTAATCTGGCATGCAATATGCTTTATATATAACTGTGTTGTTGAAATAAAATAAAAATAAAGGAGGATACTATGACACTTTTAAAATTAAGAAATGTTTATGATGATAGTTTTGATCTTCTCGAAAATTTTTTAAGAAATGATATAGCTAATCAAAATTTAAATTACGGTGACCGTTTTCCGGTTGATATAAAAGAACTGGAAGATGAATTCAAAATTATTGCAGAACTGCCCGGAATAACCGAAGATGATTTGGAGATTACTCTGGATGATAATATTTTGAATATAACAGCAAATAGAAATTTGGATGAAGAAGATAAAGACTACTGCAGAAGAGAAATCACAAATGGAAAATTAGAAAGAAAATTCAAACTCCCGGATACAGTTGATAGGGATAATATTGATGCGAATCTTAAAAATGGATTATTAGAAATCAAACTTTCGAAAAAAGAAAATACTTATAAAAGAATTAATATATCAACAAGCTAAGCTCGTTTTCCATTCCGGAGGGCTTAGCCCTCCTCTTTCCATCAAACTCTTTTATTCTTCCACCGCTTATCCCTAAAAAATATTGAAAAAACTATTAATTCTACAATATCTCCAAATAAAAACGAAAGCCAGACCCAGATTATTGAAAGATTCAGAAGGTTTACAGCCATAAACAATACGGGTATCTGAATAAGCCATCTTGATATGGTTGTTGAAATCAAAAATGGAATATTATAACCTGATCCCGAAAATACAGTTGCTAAACCATATCCAAATCCAATGAAAACCAGTCCTATTGTGCCAAATTTTAAAAACTGCGCTCCCAGCATTATTACATCAGAATTCGATGAGAAAATTCCTATAACTTCTTTCCCAAAGAATATAACAAAAATCGAAAAAATAAGCATTACAACCATCAATATAAACCCTGCCATAAACCCAGTTTTTTTGGCTCTTTTAACATTCTCATCTCCAAGGGACTGTCCTACAATGGCCGAACCTCCCATTGAAAACCCGATTAAGGGCATAAATGCAAATCCAAATATCCTTCCACCTATTCCAAAAGCCGCTATTGCGGTACTGCTAAATAAAGAGACATATTTTAATATAACAGCATGAGATAAATTTCTTAAAAATACCTGAATCCCATTTGGCAACCCAATTGTAATCAACTTTTTATCAATCATCCAGTTAAGTTTAAAGAGATTTCTCAGTTTAGGCTGGATACCCTCCTTACCGGAAAATATTATATACATACCGATAAAAAAAGCTACAGATTGAGAAATTATTGTTGCTATTGCCGCTCCTTTTATTCCATAATTCAAACCATTAATATTTAATACTGGAACCTTTTCAAATATTAAAAATGGATCCAGAAATATATTTATAATGCTGGCAAAAATCATTATTTTCATGGGAGTTTTAGCATCTCCTATGCAGCGAAGAGCAGTATTAACAGAAAATGAAGAAAACATGATGGGGAGAAAAAACAATCTTATATAACCATATTCCAGACCATAATTAACAACTTTTGCTGTACCAAAAAAATTCATAAACGGTTTTAAAAAAATACTCAACAAAACTGCAGCAATTATTGCAACTATGAATTTAAATGTTATAGTTTGTTCTATAGCTTTATTAGTTTTAAGCCTATCATTTTTACCATAAGCCTGTGAAATAAGAGAAATGGAACTCACTCCTATAATCTCATTTAATGCTTCTACAACCCAGAATATGGTTGTAAATATCGTTACACCTGCTATTGCATCACTTGAAATTTTCCCTATCCAGAACAGATCAACTAAATCATATATCATCTGAAAGCTAAAACCTATCATAGTGGGAATAGACATTATTATTAATTCTTTAAAAATATTACCTTTTGTTAGATCCTGAGCCATACAAAATACCTTTCATATTTTTAAATACGAACAATATTATACTTTTAATATATATTATTACAATATAATTCTTATTTTTTATTGAATGATTTAATTTTTAAAATTATAATTATAATGTAACAAAGGAGGAGTTAAAATGAAAAAATTATTAATTTTTATAATTATAGGCACAATAATCGGAGGTTGCAGTATGATTCAAAAGAAAAATAAAGTTGAAAATCCAACAGTTTTATTAAAAACAAATATGGGGAATATTAAAATAGCTTTATATCCTGAAAAAGCACCTAAAACTGTAAAAAACTTTAAAAAATATATTAATAATGACTTTTATGATAATACTATATTTCATAGGATTATTCCTAATTTTGTTATACAGGCGGGAGGAATAAAAAAAAATCTTGATCAAAAACAAACTTATAAACCTATTGAAAATGAAGCGGATAATGGATTGGAAAATAAAAGAGGTACAATAGCTATGGCACGGACTGATAAAATTGATAGTGCCACATCACACTTTTTTATTAATTTAAAGCATAATAAGAGATTGGACCATAAAAACAAAACAAAAAGCGGATACGGATATTGTGTTTTTGGAAAAGTTATTGAAGGAATGAAAGTCGTAGATAAAATCGCTAATTTAGAAACTGAAACTGTAAAAAAAGATAATTACAAAGTAAGCGATGTTCCCAAAAAAAATGTTATCATTAAAGATGTAATTTATAAGGAATAAAATGCTTTATGTTTTAAGTTTTTGAAAAATTCGAATAAGAGATTTAAACATCAGAGATATACCCACTGTTAGTGTAATTCCCTTCCAAAACCCGTACAGGCTAAACATTTCATAAGCAATTATTATCATTCCAAATATGGCCACAAAATTTACATCTTTATTTCTGCTTAGCACAGCTTTACGAAGTGCAAGCCAGATTAAAAGAATGCCAGCGAATAAAACAATTATATTTATGAAACTGGCATTCTGAAGAAAAAATGAAAATAATATAATTATACTTAATAAAAGAATATTTAAATATTTCTTTATATTCAAAACTCCTGAACCTCCCATTAAAGTTTACTTTTTATCCAAAATCTAGCATTCGCTTTAACATGAATTTTATCATTTATTTTAATTGTTGCCTCTGTGTACAAAAGTTTTTTACGCTTTTTAACTACTTTTCCTTCAAGATATATTTGTTCATTTACTTCAACCTGTTTTTTAAACTTAGTTTCGATATTGGTAGTAACCGCTTCATAACCTGCAGCGATACATGCTTTAGCCATTACTTCATCCAGTAAAGTAGCAAGGATTCCTCCGTGAACTATCCCTTTCCAGCCCTCAAATCTTCTATCCAAAATTAATTCACTGTAAGCTTTTTTGTCTTCAAGAACAAATTCTACTTTCATTCCATCAGAATTATTTTTACCACAAACAAAGCAATTATTACTCATTGATTCCCCCCTTAAATATTTCAGTAAAATTTTGATCTATTTTATCAAGCATCTTTCTGATTGATTTTCCCCTATGACTAATTAGATTTTTTTCTTCAAGTGATAGCTGAGCCATTGTTTTATTAAATCTGTCAATTTTAAAGATAGGGTCATAACCAAAACCATTTTCACCTTTAGGTTCGGTTGTTATATAACCCTCACAAACACCTTCAGCCTTCCAGTACTTACCATCAGGTCTGGCAAGGACTATAATGGCTTTAAATCTTGCTTTTCTATTTAATTTATTCTTTAATTTTCTCAATAGTTTGGTATTGTTTTTTTTATCGTTTTTTTCTTTTCCTGCATATCTGGCAGAATAAATTCCGGGAGCTCCGTTTAAAGCATCCACTACCAGTCCCGAATCATCCGCCATTGATACCATCCTGTAATATTTAGCAGTTTCATATGCTTTTTTATATGCGTTTTCAAAAAAATTATTGCCATCTTCCACTATATCAATTAAATTTTTTTTATAAAGAAACTCTAACTTATCAATAGTATTTAATTTTACAATTTCTCTAAATTTATTTCTATTTTGAGTTGCAACTAATATTTTATTTGTCTTCATAACTAAAAATTATTTCTCTCTGCATTTTTACAATTTTTTCTATACCAGTTTCTGCTAAATCCAAAAGTTTATCAAGTTCTTTTCTGTTAAACGGCTCATTTTCAGCAGTGCCCTGTATTTCAATTATATCACCATTTCCAGTCATAACTACATTCATATCGACATCTGCCTTATAATCCTCTTCATAACACAGATCCAGCATCGGTTTGCCGTCTACTATCCCTACACTTACAGCCGCAAGAAATTTGTCAATAGGTAGATTATCAATTTTTCCTTTCTTGGTAAACTTGTTTAGAGCTATATATGCAGCTACAAATGATGATGTTATAGAAGCAACCCTGGTTCCGCCGTTTGCCTGAAGCACATCACAATCCACCCACAATGTACGCTCTCCAATATTTTTCCTATCAATTACCCCTCTTAAACTTCTGCCGATAAGTCTCTGAATTTCCATAGTTCTTCCACTTAAATGTCCCTTCCTGCTTTCCCTGATATTTCTATCCTGAGTTGATCGGGGAAGCATTGCATACTCTGCAGTAATCCATCCTTCATTTTGCCCCCTCAAAAAATGCGGGACACTTTCCTCAATTGTTACATTGGTTAACACCTTTGTACCGCCCCACTCTATGAGCACAGATCCTTCGGGATATTTTATAAAATTCGTGGTAAAATCAATATCTCTTAATTCATCAAGTTTTCTTCCATCAACCCTCAAAGTTTCCTCCTCATTCAATTACTTCAATGGCTATACTATCATTCGTATAAATACAAATATCTGAGGCTAATTTCATGGATTTTTTAACTATTTCCTCTGCATTCATGTCTGTATTATTTTTGAGAGCTCTAGCAGCCGCCATGGCATAATTTCCTCCGGATCCTATAGCTAAAATTCCATCTTCATCTTCAATAACTTCACCGCCTCCGGATAAAATAAATGATTCTTCTTTGTTGGTAACTATCATCATCGCTTCTAATTTTCTTAAAAACTTATCAGAGCGCCAATCCTTAGCTAACTCCACAGAAGCTCTTCTTAAATTACTTTGATATTTATTAAGTTTGCTTTCAAATCTTTCCATAAGTGCGAATGAATCAGCAACACTACCGGCAAAACCTACAACTATATTATCCTTTACTCTTCTTATTTTCTTTGCAGTAGTTTTAACCATTGCATCACCTAAAGTTACCTGGCCGTCTCCTCCCAGAGCAACCATTTTATTTTTTCTTACCATCAATATGGTTGTTCCTTCAAATTTTTTCATAAATTACCTCCTATCACCTCTTGGATGATATTTTTTATGGTATTTTTTCATTTTCTCCATACTAATATGTGTATATATTTGGGTAGTCGATACAGAACTATGTCCCAGCAACTCCTGAACCATTCTTAAATCTGCTCCGTTTTCTAATAAATGACTTGCAAAAGAATGTCTTATTGTATGAGGGGTTATATCTTTCATCATGGACATATTTTTTATTACTTTCTTTATAATTCTTCTTATGTCTCTGGGATACAGTTTATTACCATTATTCGATAATAATAAAAATTCACCTTCATAGTTTCTTCTATTGAAATATTTTTTAATTAAATTAAGCAACCTCGAATTAATTGGTACTATTCTTTCTTTCTGGCCCTTGCCTAATATTTTAATACTATTATTTGAAAAATCAATTTTATTCTTTTTTAAATTTACCAGTTCACTAACCCTCATACCCGTAGCGTATAAAAGCTCAAAAATTAATTTATTTCTTAGATCCAGAATGTTATCATTTTTCATGTTATCCAGTAAATCATTTATTTCATCTGCAGTTAAAAAATCCGGTAATTTCCTACGTGTTTTAGCCGAAACAAGGTCTTTGGCCGGATTATCATTTATAATTTGTTCTCTTTTTAAAAAATTAAAATAATTACGGAGGGTTGAAATTTTTCTATTAATAGTTGTTCTCTCCCGGTCAATATCAAAAAGATATTCAATATATTTTCTTAAATCTATTTCAGAGATATCAACTGAGGGTTTATTTATATAGCTAAAAAAATCTTTTAAATCCGATTTGTAAGAATCAATAGTATGCCCGGAATAGTTACGTTCTATTTCAAGGTATTTAGTATACTTAAATATATATTCCTTATTAATCCTTTTCATAATCACATTCTTTATTTAAACAAACTAATTTGTTTTTTTTCTTATAGAGTAATTTTTCGCATTTCGGACATTTTTTATCAACAGGTTCATACCAGCTTACATAATCGCAATCCGGATAATTACTGCAGCCATAGAATTTCTTTCTCCTCTTTTTCGACCTTTTTACAATTATATCACCATCTTCACATTTTGGACAGTCTATACCGACTTTTTCAACATAATTTTCGGTATGTTTACATTCCGGATAATTTTCACAGGCCAGAAATTTTCCGTATCTTCCATATTTAATTAGCAGATTTCCACCGCATTTCGGACACTTTTTATCTTTATATATATTTCCCTCATTTACTACAATTTTACCATCTTTTTTTTCAAAATCCTTGGTGTTTTTACAGTCCGGGTAACCGGTACATGCCAAAAATTTTCCATTTCTTCCCCATTTTATTTTCATTGGTTTGGAGCATTGATCACATTTTATATCGGTAATAGTTTCAACTTCTTCCTTTAATTTAGCTGTTTTATTATCGGCTTTTTCAATCCATTTTTTTAATTTTTTATAGAATTCGGTTAAAATTCTTTTATATTCAGCATTTCCCTCCTCTATTTGATCCAGTTTATCCTCCATATCGCTGGTAAACTGATAATCCATTATCCTTGGAAATAATTTTTTTAGATATTTGCTAATTATAAGACCAAGTTCTGTTACCTTTAATTTACGCCCATATCTAACAGTATATTTCCTTCTAAGTAAAACTGATATTATCGATGCATAAGTAGAAGGTCTGCCTATTCCCAGCTTTTCTAGTTTTTTTACTAAGGAAGCATCTGTATATCTTGGAGGGGGATTTGTTTCTTTTTCTTCAATATCAAGCTTATCATACTCAAACTTATCTCCCTCATTGAGATCTTTAAAATTCAGTTCTTTTTCCTCCTTTAAATCATACCTGTACACCTTTTCAAATCCTGGAAATTTTAATTTTTGATATTGAGATCTAAAACTATATTTACCATTTTTTATAATTAACTGGTATTTATCATATTTTGATGAGACCATCTGACATGAAACAAACCGGTCCCAGATTAATTTATATAACTTATACTGATCTTTACTTAAATATTTTTTTATTTTTTCCGGTTTATAATTTACATTTGTGGGTCGAATAGCCTCATGAGCATCCTGAACTTTCCCTTTGGATTTTTTAGTATAGTATTTCGGTTTTTTGGGAAGATGCTTATCTCCGATATTTTCTTTAATAAATCTTCTTGCATTTTTTAATGCATCCTTTGAAATCCTATGAGAATCAGTACGCATGTATGTAATTAGTCCTTCAGTTCCCTCTTTAAGATCTATTCCTTCATAAAGCTGCTGTGCAATTACCATTGTTTTTTTCGCCGAAAATCTGTATATATTGTATGCCCACCTTTGCAGGGAACTTGTTTTAAAAGGAGGTTTAGGATATTTTGTTTTTATGTTGTGTTTAATTTTATCAATAAAGTAGTCATTTTTATTTAAATCATTTTTGATTTCATCTCTTTTTTCTTCAGATTTAACTTTTTTTATTCTCTTATTGGATATTTTATACAGTTTGGCTTTTATAGGATCCTTTAACAAATAAAATAGCCAGTATTTTTGTGGAACGAAATTTAATATCTTCCTTTCTCTTTCTTCAAGTATTCGCAATGCCACTGACTGAACTCTTCCTGCTGATAATCCCTTATAAAATATCTTCCAGAGGATTGGACTAATTTTATATCCAACAAGTCTATCCAGCATTCTTCTTGTTTGCTGAGATCTGTACATATTAATATCAATATCACTTAAGGAATCCAGTGCCTGCTTAACTCCATTCTGTGTTATTTCTGTTATTTTTGCCCTTTTCACATCTACTTTATCTATTTTTTTATCAACTCTCTGTTTGACATGATACGCAATTGCTTCACCCTCTCTATCGGGGTCTGTTGCCAAAACAACCAGATCCTTATTCTTCGCTTTTTTTTCTATATTTTTTAGAACCTTGCCTTTACCTCTTATGGTAACATATTTAGGTTCGAAATTATCCAAATCAATACCCAATTTTGATTTTGGCAAATCCCTTACATGTCCCTTGGTTGCTAATACTTCATATTTTTTCCCCACAAACTTTTTAATAGTTTTTACCTTTGTAGGGGATTCTACAACTATTAGTCCTTTCAATTAAATCACCTCTTTATCTTCAAATTCATATTCTTCAATTTCTGGTATGAATTTCCTTCTATATTTAAAATCAATTTTTCTTACGATAAAAATACCTGCTCCCATTAATATCAGACCAGATAATACGGTATATATCTCTTTATCAAAAAGATAGCTGGAAACTATAGCCCCTATTATCAAAAACATTACGGGTAAAATATAAATTAAAAAAATTAAATACGAAAATTTCTTATCGTATTTTATTTTCACGGTATCACCAATTTCATATTTTTTTTTATAATGTTTTGTTTCCAGCCAGATGTTTTGTTCTGCTTCACACACATTACAATCACTGCATTTTTCAGAAGGTAGTGTTTTTATATGGTATTTATTATTTTTTATTTTTTTAATCTTTCCTATAATTTCCATTATAATATCCCTCTTTTTATTAATTTCTAAGGAAAACTTAATAAATAATATTTGATAAGTAAAGGAAAAAATCAATATTTGGCAAAATATTTGATTATTTCTTTTTATAATACATGTAGAAAAGATGTCCGACCAAAATTTTGCTAATTATATTTAAAAGATTGGCATCATTATGGTTGTACTCATATTCTTCCATCGAAGAAGATAAATAAATAGTTAATTCTATATTATTATAGTCCCTCTTTCTAACCAAATCGGTGTATAACTCATCCTCATTATTTTCATAATTCCAGTTTAAAGAAATTAAAGAATCATTTTTTTTCCTGGAATTTTTGAGATTTTCATTAATTATTTGAATTTCATTATCTCTGTGGATAAATTCATCATTGCCGCATTTTATTTTTATATAGGAATATTTATATTTAAATAATCTTGAAAGTATTGTTTCAACTTCACTGGAAAAATCTTTAAATGATGATGGGGCCATCATAATTATTTCAGTAATATTTCTGATAATTCTTTCAGAACTACTAATATCCTTATTAATAATTCCGGCTAGAATATCATGTTTGCCCCTATAAAGTCCGTAATTATCTTCCCATAGAGCAATTTTACTTTTTTTAGATTTAGCTTTAATCATGGAAGCTATTGCTTTTGATATAACCAGCTCAACTTTTTCTCCATGGTCCGGTATAAAGGAAAGTCCGATACTTACATCAACCTCATATTTTGAAAAAAGATTGTTTTTATCAATTTTATCTTTTATAATCTCTGCCTTTTCATAGAGTTCATTTTTAGAAATATTCATGAAAGATACTATAAACTCATCTCCCATATACCTTCCAATAATATCATAAGCACGTCTATTTTTAGTTAAAATACCAGCGATAGTTTCCAGCACTTTATCCCCTATTTCATTTCCATATTTTCTATTAATCACTTTTAAATCATCAACATCTATTATTAAAAGTCCAATAGTTTTATTGCTTTTTCTTTTATTAACAACCTCTTCAAGCTCCTTTAAAAAATAACTTCTTGTAAATACATTTGTAAGGGGACATCTTATTATATCCTCCTGCACTTCTTCAAAATTAAAGAGGAGGTTTAAGTATTGGACTATAGGAAAGATGTATTCGTTGAGGTCTTCGTTCAAATAATTACAATAGTTTTTCGTATCTACATAAATTATTGCTTCAAAAAACTCATTTAAAGTATTAAAATCCATTCTTCTCTCTTCTTCCTCTTTAATTCTAAAGCTAAAAGAATGGTGCACTATTGGAAAAATTCCCGCTTTTACTATTTCGGAGGAAAAACTATCATATGATTTAACGAATAACTTGTTAACATTTTTAATTTTTGAATTTAGAAGATTATATTTAAATTCATCTTTCTCATAAATATTCTTATTTTCAATCACCTGAACCGGTCTGTATTCATTTTCATAATTTTTAACAAATATTGCAGCTCTATCCGCATTCGAAATATCCATTATATATCGTAGCACCAGTTTTTTTAATTCTTCGGACTTTGAAAGGCTATAAACCCAGTTGTTAATTAGTTTTCGCATATTAATATTGAAGAAATTTGTTATATTATTTTTGTAATATTTTAACCACTTATCCGTAATTTGATTAAAATTTATTTCAGAAAGCGGGATATTAATATGACTGGAAAGAGCTTTTTTCCTCTTTTTGATCTTTTTTATATAGAAGTTTTGCTGATAATTCTGCACGAATTTTTTTGGAAAATTTGTTTTTATCTGCTGTTCAAAAAATAGTATTTCACTGTATATCTCATACAATCGATACCTAAACTCTTTTTCTTCGTAGCATTCCGAGAGAAGGATAAGAACTTTTAAAATATTTTTATTTCTTTTTTTTCTCTTATTTCTATTTAAAATATTTTCAAGCTTCTCAATTTTATTTTGCAAATTTTGAATAAAATAAACATCATAGATCTCCAGCTCAATATCACCAAGGTCTATTTTGTTTTCCCTGATAATATCTTTAACTTCATTGTATAAATTTCTTGCTTTGGTCTTTTTACCTTTATTTAGATTAATATCTATAAGAAAAAGAGTGGCTTTAACATAATCATAATTAAAAAGATGGTGCTGCTTAAGTTTTTGAAGATATTCTTCAAGGTATTTTTGAGATTTATCAAAATTCTCCTTATAAAACTCTATCTTTCCGGCCATTAAATCATTTGAAACAACATAATACCATGACTGTTTTTCTTCAGTAACTTTTTTGTATTCATTTCTGATTTCATCCGCTTTGTCATATGCTCCCAAACTTAATAATAATTCTATGTACTGCCCAAGAACAATATAATAATCCGTTTTATGTTTCTCTTTATCCACATGCTCTAGTGCATTCTGTATATACCTGTAGGCTTCCTTATAATAAAAATTCATAGCATTATAATCTGATAAATTTGCCTGTGCAACAACGATATTTTCATGCTCGCCAATTTCTCTACCAAGTGACACGGCTTTTTTTAATTCAGAAATTATTTCCTTATCATTTTCCCCAATATAATATTTTGCTGCCGCTATATTATTCTGAAGCTTTATTATAAACTTATAATCTCTATTTTGTTTTGCATATACCATGGCTCTGTTGTAATAATCAAGAGCTTTCTCTGCATCACCTTCATCAAGCTTGAAATTTCCCATACGCAAATAAAACGCTTTTATTATTTTTCCTACATCGAATTCTCCATTATCATATTTTTCGAAATATTCTACAAGTTCTTCTTCATAACTTTCAATTTTATCATAATCACCCTCATCAAAAATATATTTGAAAACAAAAAATTTTGCATTCATTTCAATTGTCAATGATAACCCGGTATCTTTTAACTTGAGAATTTCATCCGTTAATCTTTTTTTCTGTTCATTATTTTCAACAATAAAAAATTGTAATATTTTTCCCAGGTATTGCTTCTTGTTTGCATCTTCACTTTTATTAATTACATTTAATATTTGTTTAATTTTATTTACATTTACTTTTTCACCATCATAGTAATTTAGATAATAATAAGCAATTACATACCAGTTTTCTATATCATGTGTTTTAGATGGATTTTCGGAATATTCTTCAAATAATCTATCGAGATATGAAGACAATTTCTCCTTTTCATCAAGCATTTTTAAGATATTCAGATATGCCCAGCGAATTTTCCACCTTAGATTAGTACTTGTCGGAAAATCAAGCAACTTCTCTGCAATTTTAAATAGTTTTTTATAATCTTCTGAAATAAGAACAAAATTTTTCACAAGATTAAACAAATAGTATACAGCAGTATATTTATAATCTTCTTCGTATAAAAGCATTATTAAATTAACCAAGAATTTGGGGTTTTCATTGTTTCTGTTCAAAAATTTTATAAAGTTTCTTCTATATTTTCTACTTATATCATTTTCAATATTTTGAAAATATTTTTTAACATCTTCATTTACAATTTTATAATATGGATTACTTTCATCTTCCCAGATTTCTTCCACATATGCATGAATTCGTAATGTTCCCAGATATTCAAGAACCTCATCACGTTCCATATCTAGCAGGTTTACAAAATCTTTTAATGTTAGTAAAGTATGCGTATTCGCTAAATACCATAAAAGTTCTTTTTCTTCTTCACGTAAATACTGTATGCATTTAACAAGAACATCATTCTGGAGAATTTCATCTCTATTCTTGTCAATTTCTTCATATTTAATCGTAACTTCACTGTTTATTGTATCCAATTTTAAATAGTTATTTTCATAAATATTTTCAACAAAATTTACAATAGAATAAGCATTATCCAAATCGTATTTATCAATAAGCTCCAGTATATCTCCATAATTGCAATCTTTTAAAAGAATATTTTCCAGAATCTTCTTTTTTTCTGCTTCTTCAAGTTTTGGATATTCTTTGGTTACCAGTACAAATTTAGGTTTTTTATAAAAAACATTAAACCTTGATTTTTCAATTCCTCCATCAAATATTAATACAATGTTCCCCTCCATAGATATATGAAGTATTAAATTTATAAATTTTATTATTCTATCATCAATTCCAACTATATTTTTAATATGAAGAACCACCTTCTTGGTCAGAGAGAAATCAAAAAGGAGCTTGATCAGAGTATCCTGAAGTTTAAGGAGGAAACTATCATCAAGGGTATCATAATACTTTTGAAACAACGATTTAATTTTTTTATTGAGATCTTCTCTAAGTTTATAATGCTTCAAACAATCAAATAAATACTTTAAAAAATCGTGGAAGTTCTGCATTATTATTTCAAGTTTTAAATACTTTTCAAATTTTAGATAATTTAAAAAATCCTCTATTAAAATCGATTTCTGGGAATCCTCGGGACCAAAAAACATGAAACAAATTTTAGAGTTCCTCTTAGCCTGATAGTAGTAAAGATCCTTCAATATATTCAGATGTATATCCAGACCAACTTCCTTTGAGGTCCATTTTTCTTTCAAAAATATATAATTGAATTTATCCAGTTTATAAAAATTTTCACTTTCTAAAGTATTTAACAAATTTAGAATATTTTCTTTTTTATTGTTTTTAAGAATATTAAGATAATTCTGTAAATTCTTTTCTTCAATGTCCAGTTTTTTTTCAATATTGTCGACAACACAATCTATAAGATTTAAAAGATCGTCTGCAGAATTTTGGTCCTTGATGTCAGCATTAATCAGATCGATTTTAATTTTATTATCAAATATTTTAATTAAATTCAAATTTATACTATCTATATATATATTATTTTTAAATAAATAAAAAAAGGCAGTAAAAAACTGATTTAAATAATTAACAATTTTCTTCTGGTCTTTACCGTCTTTGATAAAATCATCTAAATCATGCTCGAAATATTCGCTGACAAGAGCATTGTAATTAGTATGAGATATCTGACCATCAACGAACCATATATTTTCAAAATTATAATATTTTATCAGATAAGGATGCTCGACAAGATTTAATTTTTGGTAATTACTTTGATATTTTTCATTAAATTTATCATCATCAATCAATCGAACCTGTACCGATTGATTCTTGAATTTATCCTTTGAATAATAAATATTAAAGTCATATGGGGTTTCCAATTTTTTTATTAGCAAATAACGGTCATTAACAAGTTTCATTAACTCACCTCTCTTTATTTATACATTTATTATAATGTATTTTTTATATAAATCAATAACGTCTGTGATAGAAAAAAATAGCTAATGCTATTTTTAGTATAAGTATAAGTATAAGTATAAGTAT
>VSIX01000028.1 GCA_008086245.1 Candidatus Mcinerneyibacterium aminivorans | reverse complement strand
TTTTTTTTAATTTTGATACTAATCAATCAATTTAATTTTTTTATCTACCAGCCTGTTCCCATCATATGTTAACTGTATATCAAATTTTTTCTCTTCAAGAATTAAGCCGGTAAAAAAATAATCCCCTTCCCACATCTTTAATTTCATCATCTTTTCTTTTTTTATCCATTTTAGCAAACCCTCTGGAGATTCTTCAATTAAAGTTCCATGATAATTTTTACATAAAAAAACAAAGCCGAGCCACTCGTCATTAAAAGGAGAATTGCCCAAATCCGGGAAGTTTAGGAAACCGAGAAATTTCAATGTATTTGAACTAAGACCCGTTTCCTCCTTTAACTCCCTTTCTGCAGCTGTTCTAATTGTTTCATTTTTTTCTCTTTTTCCCCCCGGTGCGACCCAATATCCTTCATGAAAATCGTTGTTTTTTTTATTTCTTTTAATCATCAAATACTTATCATCTTTTTTTACATATACCAAAACACCAATTTTCAAGGCAACTCTCCTTTTTTTAAAAGATAGCCTGACTTCTAGCTACCTGATACATTAAAAATTATTGGTTTAAATACTCTTTGGAAGGTGATTGTATCCCCCTCATTTGTAGCAGCTATAATTGTAATCTCAAAAGTTATACTAAAATCATTAATCATCTCATAATCATAATTATCCTTATCTGTATCCCAGCTAACATCCAAATCATGTGGAGCTATATACATTCTCTGAGTTAAATAAGAAGTAAAAGGCACTATACTTAGAGAGACAATATCATCTGATAAAACAACAAAATTTTCTTCACCGCTATGCGGTTTATACAACCTACGGATAAGTTTATATTTTTTGTATCGATGGCCACCTCTTTCATACCATACATTATTGGTAGGAGTTAAGAAATAACTAACATGATATCCAACTATTCCACCTTCAATTGCAGGCTCTTCACCGTCTAAACCATCTCCATCTTCATCAATACCATCTCTTTCGGGGTCTTCTGGGTCTCCATCTACAAGGGTTTGTCCATCTCCATCATCATCACTATATTGAAGAAAATAATTATTTCTTATAGATGTATTACCATCTATACCATCCTGTCTGTCATCTTCACTTATATTTATTGAAAATGTTATTCCATCCCTGGGGATATCCGTCTCACTGGAATAGTTTACCTTAAGCTTTTCAGGATCAATGGTGCCTCTTTCTACTCCATCAACTGTTTTGGGGAAAGTAGAGGTAGTAAAGGAATAATCTGTATTTTTATAATTAACAGTATCATATAATTTTAATGTCTGGTTTGTAAAATTTTCATTACCGTTTTCATCTACATATCTATAGGGAACTAGATTTTTTTGAGGAGTCATAACCAGACTCATCGAGGATATATCATTCATGATTCTGGAAAAAGCAATATCAACTTCCTGACCAATTTTTGTTCTATCTCTAACCTGTTCGGACATACTTATAAGCCTTCCCAGAGAAGAGTAAATAGCCACACTTACAATTCCAAATATAAAAACCGCTACAATTATTTCTGTAAGGGTAAAACCTTTTTTATTCATATCCACTCCTTTTTCCAATTAATATGATAAAAACTGTATTAAACTTTTAAATGTGGCATATCTATCTCTTTTTGTAGAAATTGCTTCTAGGTTGAATCCCATATAATACAATTTTGTGTGTGAATTTCTTTCAAGATAATAGTTGGGTTTAAATTCTTCTTCATCATAATATTTATTTATAGTGAAGTCCCACTTGTCAACAACACCATCATTATTCGTATCAATTCCAACACCGGGATACATCCAAACACCGGCACTGTAGTTTATATTATCAGGATCATAGCCAAAGACCATTGATGATTTAGCCGCTTTTGTAAATGCATCATTTGGGGGGTTAATTACAGAAGTATGAATTCCCGGATTAACTATGTAATCAGCAATAAAAACCTCCCCTAAAATATTCCATCTGTCGGGAACCGTACTATCAGTACTAACATATCCATCGTATAGTCCAGATCCGTCGTCTCTAATTTCTAACTTTTTCTTATAATTTGATAGATTTCCCCTGGATAGTTCCGTTCCATCTGAATCCTTTTTTACCTCACCAAGCAGTCTTCCAAATACGGGATCCGCCAGATCTGTAACAAAATCTTCAGGTGTAGTAATTGTGCTATCCCAGAACGATTGAAGATCGGATACGACATATGGCTGATTTGTAATCTCATCATATTTATAAGATGAAGATGCATCAAGACCAAACCATCGTTTAATAAAAGCCTGCTGCAGTGATGTACCTGAAGGGAAATTATGGAACATTCTTTTTCCAACAAATAATAACCTGGGGGGAGTCGATGCCTCATAATAAACATTGTTTTTGTTCCCAATTCCATCCCCATCATCATCCGGGTAAAAACTGCTGGAATCCTGTGTTTTGAAATCACTATAGGGACCTCCAAAATATCTATGTAACAGTTTTATTGCTCCATCAGTAAATGGTGTAGGGGTAGCTGTTCCAGAAAGAAAAATAACAAGGTCATAATCATTGAAAACCCCATCTCCATTTTTATCTATATTGTTTTTCAAAAAAGTTGCATCTAACTGACTGCTTACAGTTACAACATCGCAGTCACCGCTTCTCCAGTACAGAGGAACAGCTTGATCGGTATAATAATCTAACACACTGTCTCCATCTGTTGATGTATCAAAATTAAATACAAGTGTTCTCAATCTCTCCAGTTTTACCGGAATCCAGGTTTCTGTAATGCTATCCCCACTTGGGTCATTATTTCCTGTACCTGGAGTATCTGGAATTCCATCTCCATCGGTATCCTGCATATAGTAGTAGGAACTTTGTCCGGCATAATCAGTGGTGTCAGTCGGGTCATATTCGGTTACCTTAATGTAAAAGTAGAAGATCCCCGTATTAGTTATGTTTGTATAATTATCAAGATCTAAATTCAAATCGGATAGAAGTGTTCCATAACTTTCACCATCATTAATCAATGTAGTATCAAATTGTTTTGATTTTGGCGAACCGCTGTGTTCAAGAATTTCTGAATCAATTGCATCCGGTGGAACAATATTAGTGTAATGAATTTCCCATTCTCTAATTCCATCCTGATCAGCTGCAGTCCATCCCACATAAAATGTTTTGCTATCCTGGTAGGTTACATCTTCGGAAATTTCAGGGTTCGACCATCCGGGGGTATGTACAAAAGGCGGTTCAAGATTTGGGTGATTGGCTCTCTGTCTTACAGTAACCTCAGAAATCTGTGGACCTCTATCTGTAAGATTCTCTGTAAGAACATTTTTAACGTACCACTTTTTGGCTGTCTTCATCTCATTTCCTGCTTTATCCTTAGCTTTTACTGCAATTAAAACAAGATCCCCCTGTTCCATAGTTGAGGATATTATATCTAAATTCATTGTAACATTATTAACATTATGTTTAATAAAAGACACCGTAGAAGTTGCTATATAAAAGCCATCTTCATATGGATCTGTCCAGTTTATAGATACATCTTCTATAGCAGGAGCCGAACTAACCTCTCCTTCGCTGTAATCATATACTTTATAAATTACTTTAGGCCAATCATCGCTAATGTAAACACCGCTTTGGGTTTCAACTCCCCCTTCAATATCCGAATCTTTTATTCTCGCTGTTATTTCAGGATTTCCTTCGTCGGTCTTATAAGGATTCGAAAGACTACCAATTCCATCAACTGTAGGTGATAGAGGGACCACTACCGGAGGTTGATCATCCGGTTCATGGGAAACATAAACCAAGGTTTCATCTGAGGTCACATTTCCCGCCTTATCCTTTACGACAACCCTATAATGATGTTCTCCTTCAGCAACATTCTCCAGAATAATACCAACATTCATATTTGTAAAGGCATCTGCTGTTTGCAGGTCAATAGGCTGATGTTTTACAAGATTCCATGTATATCCTTCAGATAGATCTTTCTTTTCAAATACATAAACACGATCCAGGGCATAATTATCAGTAGTTGTAACAGCCAGTGTTACTTTGTCACTGGATACAAATGTTCCCGGTGAAGGGCTTAACTCATCTATCAAGGGAGAAGTTACATCCACCAAATAGGAATAGGTTCTCTGCATAAAATATCCAGATTTATTGTCGGGTTTTGTTCTTCCAATAACTTTAACTTCATATTGTCCTTCACCCTTTAATGTTTCTGTTGAATCTTTATATGTTTCATCTATTACATAATTTGTATATTCATAAACTGTGTGAGCGGTTATATCAGTACCTGTTTTTTCAGAAAATCTATCAGTAATATTTGTGTATGAAGAATCATTAGGGCCCTTTAGCCAAACTCCCACATCTCCTGTTTCAAGCCCTGCTTCTGTACTTGGGGATATCAAAAAAGGCTCGGATGAATAAACTTCAACTGCATATGTGGTGGAATTATCATCCTGCTCAAAAGCCTCATCTATAATACCATCTCCATCATTATCGTTGCCATCGGCATCCGCCTCCAAGATATCTCCACCGGTATAATCCGTTTTTCCATCACCATCATTATCATTGCCATCATTATCAAAAGTAGAAAAATTATCTAAATTATTCAATCCGTTAATCATATCAGAATTTTTCTTATAATCCAGCCCAAGCATTGCTGCACCTGGACTAGAGAGATCTAGATTATCATCACTAATATCATTTATTACAAGATCAACAGATGGTACCTTAGTTTGAATCCCTTTATGTCCTACGGCTGTTGCCCATTGAAGCTGATCATCGCTACGGCCGTCAACATATTCGGCGGCCTTCACAGAAATTCTAACAATATTGTGATCTTTATTACTCATAACCAGCTCTTCGGTTATACCATCTCCATCAACATCATTGATATCTTCTTCCATAAAATCAAGATTAGCCTTTACCCTGACCCTGCCGCTGTGTAGTTTTAAAACATATGTTCCTCCTGCTGTTTGGCTCACCTCGTATACATTACTTCCGCTTACATTTTGCAAATATTTCAAATATTCATTATTATTTGATTCCAAATACTCTTTTAAATATAATAAATTTTGATTTCCACTGCCTTTATAATCCCAGCCTTTAAGCTCTGAAAGAATTGACTGAGCCACATTGAATACATCTATTCTCTGTTTCAGCTTCTGCTCAGTCTTTGCACTTACCATCAAATAACTAAAAATTGCAATAGAAATTACTGTAACAATTGCCAGTGAAATCATCATTTCAATATAAGTAAATCCTTTTCTTTTATTTATTTTCATAATATTCCCCTCTCCCATTATTTGGGTTCTATTCCCTGTGGAAAATTATTTACTATTCTCCAGTTCCAAATGGGCTGTGATGTAACAGCTATTGTAAATGGAGGTTCATAATTGTACAGATTGGGATCATAGTTATAACTTCTATATGCATATCCCTCATCGTGTCCCATTCCTGGGGAAGAATATGATAAAGATGCATAAATCTGTTGTGCAGATCCCAGACCTCCATATATGAACCAGGTTCCCTTTGAGTCAACATATTTCTTACTCCTGTCATATGTTTCTTCAGGAGTTACAACAGGGACTTCTCCATAAACCCTGTGTGCCCCGAAGTATAAGCCAAAAGTAAATAAATCGGGATACCCATCTCCACTAATACTTCCGGAACTTATTATTCCAGTTCCGGATTGATCACATCTATCTGCTTTAAATCCATTATATGAATAATCTGAAGCCCAGTTAAACATATCACCAGGCACAATAATATCATGTTTCCCATTCACTCCCAGCAAATTGGGGTTATTATTTGAAGGAACACCTGGACTGGAAACTAAAGCCCACTGCTTGATTTCTCCATATGTTGTTCCTCCTGAATAATCCTTATAGGTGAAATTTATTTTATCCAGAAAGTTTTGATATATTATATCTCCGGCCAGGACAATATCGTATCCTGAAAATATTGATAACTGACCGTCTAAAACACCGGCAAGCCCTCTTATTCCAGAAGTTGTATAAATACCCATATCCGTTGAATTTCCGTATGTGTAACTCCTAGTTCCCTCATCCACACAGCTTGATATTGGATATGATGCAGATAGGGGGGCCCCATCAACATATACCAGTTTGTTATCCAGATCGCTTATTTGAATTGTATATGGACTTCCTCCTGATTGGGCTTCGCCATTAACATATAAAGTTCCAGAATCAAGATAAATTACTACTGCACCATCCCCGTTTACAGTTACATCCCCGGGATCAAGAAACATATATCCCACATTTCCTTCTTCTACGAAAATTCCGTTTGCTCTTGCTGCCCCCCTAACCTTTCTAAAGTGCATATCCGTTTTGGGAGATATTGGAGGAATTATAGCCGGTTCTGCAAAATCTCCAACAAAAGCAGCATGGGCCAGCTTGGGGCTTTTATCAAACCCCCAGGTGCTTACTGTAGTGCCATCTTTAGTGGTTATAGTATCATCTTTGTGATTGGATACCCAGGTCTCCCATTCTGAAGGAGCTATTTGATTTACATCTGCCTGTCTTTGAAAAATAAAGCCGTCAGCTCCATCAGCATTTGATGTACTTAAAACATTGTAAAATTTGGGTATTTCTCCAATTCTATCGGAGGGTTGATCAATAAATTTAATATAATTCTGGGCATGCATTCTTCCATAACCGTTATATCCCCTTCCGACATTCAAATGCCCCTTAAAAACCGATATGCTAAATTCACTTAGGGACAAACTATCTCCTGCTTTAGCTGTCGCCTGGATCAAAGTTTCTCTAGGAGGCTTACCATTTCCAGAGTAAACATATTCTCCATCCTGCTCAACCATGTCTACTCCCCTATAACTAACCCCCCTGCAAAAAACATCATATATGAAAGTAAATTTGCTTGCAGCATCTTCTGAATCCTGGGCAACTCTTATCCACCCTTCTGCTCTACCGTAGGGAATAGATTTGCTTGATGATTTGCTATATATATCATTTGAATCCTCCTCCTGCCAGACATAATGATCTATTACTTTTATCCAGTAAGATTCCTGATAATTAGTATCAGAAAATCCCTCAGTGGAAACTGCTGTATAGGAATAATCATCAGTATCAGGATTAACTGATCCATCCAAAAGATTATCATCCCCCCCGGTTGCCCTGGGGTCATAATCATAATATCCATCGGATCCAGGATTATGAGTTGCATCATACATCCAATCTTTGTATCTTTTTTCTAAATTCCACTTTATTTCTTCTAAGGCTAAATTTGCATAATGTATGGAATATTCTTTTTCTTTGTAGCTGGTACTTGTTGTTCTATAACTGTTTAAAAGAATCCCCACTCCAAGAATTACAGCTGCGGTAATAGCAACGAATCCTATCGCTAAAAAAAGTGCTATTCCTTTATTATTTTTCATATTTTCCTCCTTTTTATCGCTATTGTTATATATAGCAAAGAATGTGCCAGATCTTCAAACATATTATTTGTAAATAATAGAGAGTTAAGAAGCCCAATATTTTATCTATATACTTTATATTAATATTCTTGAAGTTATTTTAGTATATATGACTTTATTTTAGCTTAGAAATATAGCTAGAAATTTTTTATGCACAATTTTGTTGCAGATGCATCATTTTTGTACAATGAAAAACTCTTCAATTTTTCTTCTATCAGGCTTATTTTTATATTTATCAGGATATCCAAGCGGGGTTACAGTGGCAACAAAATCATTTTCAGGGATATCCAGAATCTTTTTTACTTTTTTTCTATTCATATCAGCTATCCAGCATGTGCCCAGTCCGTAGTTAAAAGCTGATAGCATAAAATGATATGCAGCAATATCCCCATCCTGCTTTGGCCTCTTAGTTTTTTCTCCGGAAGCACAAACAGCAACTGCAACAGGGGCTTCTTTTATAGGCTTACTTGAATTTCCCCTTATAGCTGCCAGTTTTTCGATCTTTTTCCTATTCTTTACTATAACAAAATAATAGGATTCACTGTTCATAGAAGTTGGTGAATAACGGCAATCTTTTAAAATCTTTTTTAGAACTGTATCCTTAACCTCTTTCTTCTTAAACCTTCTATAGCTTCTTCTTTTTCTTAATATTTCATCCCCTCTTTTATATGGTGCCAAATCATATAAAAAAGCCTGGAATTCCAGATTCCTCCCCTCCGGATCTTTTGCAAAAAATTGATATATATTAAATTCCTCATTTTCCCGGGGTTTACATGTAGCAATATCTTTAAAATTTTTATACATTTTATCAACCATCTGTTTGTCTTCATAAAAAAAAGTAATCATACCTTCGGTTTCAGAAAAATCGGATTCGCAAAATCCAAGAAGAAGATTCCCTTTTGAAAGAATTTTACATTTTGTTTGATCATCCCAGATTTCCATATTGAGCTTCTCTTTATAAAAGGTTACAATTTCGGATAATTTCTTTGTTTTATTAAAAATTATTCCTGACATTACTTTTCCTCCTTTTTCTTAAGAATTCGTGAAAGTTTAATAAACATATTATTAAAATACTTGAACTCGGTTTTTGTCAAATCCCATCTTTTAATTGAATTGAAAAGAATTTTTTTCTTTTTGGATATTCGTTTTTCTTTCTTAAAAAATACTTCTGAAAATATTTTGAACATATTGTTGAATAATTTTTCTTTCTTTTTTAATGAAATGTAATTAAAATTTTTCGGTTTGCTTTTTTTATTATTTCTTTTATCTAATAATAGCTTTCTAATTTCATAGGATATAATTATTACTGATTGGGCGAGGTTCAATACTGGTTTCTCTTCTGAGGTTTGTATAAACACTGTTTTTTTGGCATATTTAAGCTCATCGTTGGTCAATCCATTTGTTTCATTTCCAAAAAGGAAGCCTATATTTTGATATTTCTTATTTTCGAGTTCGGCGATAAGTTCATTGACTGAAATCTGCTCATACATTTTTCTATTACGGGCAGTAAGCCCATAAACTACATCAAGATCCTTAGCAAAGTCAAAAACTGAATCGGTCTTTTTTAAAAGATCCAGCCTATCTCTGGTACCGGCAGCCATCATCTCAATAGTTTTAGGAATATAATTAATTGGGTTAATAACCCATAAATTTTCAAACCCCATATTGATAAGACCTCTAAAGGCCGACCCTATATTCCCGGGGTCAAATGTTCTTACAAGTCCGAAATGTATATTATTAAAATCCATGGTATTAGATCTTTTTTGAAATTTTTTCCACTTCTTTATTATTTGATTTTTTCATTTTTCGGTAAAAAGCATCATATATTTCTTCAGCATCCTTTTTTAAACTGTTAATAAGATAGAGTTTCAACTTGGTTACCTGATCTTTACTCAACAGTGAGAAGGAAGTGGAAAACTCAAGAATAGAATATAATTTCGAAAGAAATTTGGGGTTCTCATTTTTTGTATATTTAATAAATTCATCTATAAATAATTTTGAAAGAGAAAAATAGTCACCATCATTTGCTATTTCTTTGAAATAATTCCACAACTCATTCATGATTTCTATATTTGCAAATTTGGACAATCCATTTATGGCCAGTTGCTGAAGTTCCGGTTCGTTTTCCTTAAAGATTACCTCCTTCAAAATCTCGGCTGAATCAAGTGTCCCCACATTGTGAAGATATTTGATAAGCTCCCTTCGTACTCTAAAATCCTTATGACTAACAAGTGGTTTCAACTGACTGTAATTAATTTCTACCTCAAGCTCGGCCAGGATGCTCAATCCGTTTCTTACCACAAACCATCTATCATCAATTAGTAGTCTCTTAAGGTAGGGAACAACTTCTTCCCCTATATCAACAATTAATGAAATTAATTTTCTTCTCATATTTTTATCTTCCTCTTCCATCAACATCTGAAGTAGAGGTTTAGCAGAAACCTCGCCCATCATAAGAATTGAATCCTCGAGAATTTCTTTTTCTTCAAAGGAGACTGTGCCTTTTTTTATAACAAGAAGTAATTCATGAATATAATCAAACATTCTTGATTTACTGAGAACACTCCGGAAATTATCATTTACTCTAATTTTATTAAAAATATTTTGGATATTTTCGAAATTTCCGTTTTTCAAGAGTTTTTTTAATATTATAAATGTTATATTTTCCAGTATGTTTTTAAAATCCTCGGATACAAATTTAAAATTTTGATTTGTAAAATCAATAAGGAATCTATAAGTTCCTAAAATTTTCACAATTAATTCCTTTTTCAAATAATCCACAAGTTTCATGAAATTCCTAATTATAGATAATCTTACCTTGATTCTCCTATCTACAATATTTTTTCTGATAAATTCATCGATGTTTTTAAAATATTCATTAATCATCTCATAAGCAATGTTTTCAAACATTTCGAGAAAATTTAGTCCTATTAATTCTTTTGGCAATGCCTTAAATTTTGCTATTCTCTGACTTTTTTCAAGATAATTGAGTTCATCCCAGGGAATTAAATTATATTTCTCTTCAATTTCATGAATACCGATTTCATTTTCCTTTATTTTGTTTAGATCATATTGATCCAGCTCTGCCACGACATTGAGTACACTATTTTCCATTGATTTTTTTTCACTATTATTTGTAGAGGGAATAGTTTCAGATTGAACGGTATCTGTTGATTTCCCCTCCGTTTTAGTGGAATTTTTAATTATCTGTGGAGAACCATTACTGCTAAAAGTAATTTGACTTCCCGAGGCAACACTTTCCGAACCTATCGCAAAGTTTTTTGCTCCCATATGATATATATAATTCGCATTTTTCACTTCATAGGATAATTTCGTTTTATTTACCCAGCTTGCACTTTTCTTTCTGGCATCTATCATTATTTTAAAAAACAACGATATTTCATCTTTTTTAGATCCCTGTAATATTTGAAATCCACTAAACGGTCTTTCTGCAAAAAATTTCTTCATTAGATTTACTTTGTTTGATGGAAGATGTGTCCTTTTATCATTTACATAGACATGCTCTCCTGTTAAGAGAAGAATTAATTCTTCATCCATACTCAGTATTTTGTTGATTAAAGCGTATACCTTTTCGAAATATTTCTGGGATTCCGGATGGTCAAATTTATATAATTGAAATTTTTGAAGCGCTATTAAAAAAACTTTGGTAAATCTATCTCGTAAGTCCATTTTACCCTAATTCCTTTAAACTTCTATTATTTTGATGGTATTTGTAGTTCCGGTTCTTCCTATTGGTGTTCCAGAAGTAATCACTATTTTATTATCTGGTTTTATAAACTTATTTTTAAGAAGAACTCTTTTCCCCTCATCAATCATATTTTCCATAGTATTAAAATGTCCTATTGTAAAAGGAATAACTCCAAAAACCCCCCGCAACTGTCTAACAACATTCTTTTTTTGAGTAAAAGCATAAATCGGTAATTGTGGTCTAAATTTTGCAACTCTTCTTGCTGTTGCCCCTGATGACGTAAAACACAATATTGCCCTTGCCGGCAGGGAGTAAGAAGCATCTACAGCTGCATAGCTTATTGATTCGCTTATATTCCCCTTATTAACATCAATATTCTGCAGATAATTTTCATAATTAATTGAATCCTCTGTGTTTTTTATTACTTCCTTAAGCATCTCCACACTTTCAATTGGATACTGTCCCGCTGCTGTTTCTCCTGTAAGCATTAAAGCATCAACCATATTTACAATTGCCGAAGCTATGTCATTTACTTCCGCCCTTGTAGGTCTTGGATTTTCAACCATTGATTCTAATAGCTGGGTGGCAATAATAACCGGTTTTCCCGCTTTTTTTGCTTTATCTGTTATATTTTTTTGAATCACAGGCACTTTTGTTATCGGCATTTTTACCCCCAGGTCTCCTCGGGCTACTAAAATCATATCTGAAGCATCTATAATACTATCGATATTATAGACTGCTTTGGGATGTTCTATTTTTGCTAAAAGCTGCATTTCTTCATTGAGAAGTCCTCTAATTGCATAAATCTCTTTTTCACTTTTAATCATTGAAGCAGCTACAAAATCAAAGTTATTCCTTTTTGCGAACTCAATATCTTTTTTGTCCTGGGATGTAAGAAGAGGAAAGGGGACATCTGTTTCCGCGAAATGGGCACTTTTTCTATTCTTCAAGACACCATCGGTTAAAGATCTTAATTTTAGTCTATCTCTTTTTACTTCTTCAATTACAAAATCAATTTTACCATCATCTATTAAAATATGTCTTCCTTTTTTGCTTATATCTAAAACTTTGCTGTAATGAAGGGAAAAATTGTTATTTCCCACTTTTTTATTATCATATACAAGGTCGATTTCATCATTTTGTTTTAGTTTTATACCATTTTCTTTTTGAACATGTGTTCTGATTTCCGTCCCTTTTAAATCAGCCATCAACGCTATAGTTTCATCATATTTACGAATTTTATCAATTATATTTTTATAATCCTCATAAGAACCATGTGAAAAATTTATTCGAAATACGTCAACACCTATTTTTATTAACTTTTTTATTTTTTCAATATCAAAAGTGGATGGTCCCAATGTAACAATAATTTTTGTTTTATTAAACTTTTTCACATAACATCACAACCTTCATTATAATATATTATATAATAAATTCTAAAGAATACAACTGCGTTTTTTTAAAAGAAAGCTCTATAGGTTACAGCTATATTCCTCGAGATTTTATCCCTTTTTTTGCTTACAGAAATTGGGTTATCTATATCTGTATTAAAATTTTGAAGTACATTTATCAGCTGAAAATCTATAACAAGTTCTGGTGCAAAATTCCATCTTATTCCAAAATTCAAATAACCTTTGCCCTCTCCCAGCTTATTTTCACCACTATCGTTAATGGCAAAATCATATTCTCCTATTATAGAAAGTTCTTCATTTAAATTTTTTCTTACAGAAGTAAAAATATCAAACCCGCTACTTTCATCTTCACCCTCTACAGAATAATTAACTCCAAAATTAACATTAGATCCACCAATAATAGTTATATCTTTACTAGCTACAGCAAAAAAACCCCTTGATTTAATTAAATATCTCTCAGCACTATCCAGATATTTTCCCCATCCATCTGAGGAAAAACCTACTGCAAAAGCAGGAACAGATTGCTTTTCATCAAAAAGTCTATATTTTATATTAAATTCCACTTTAGGGTACCAATCTATATCGGTGGTGCCAATAACATGTTCTCCTCCATAAGACACCCCAAGCATTAGTCTCTGTGTTATTCCTATTGCAGATTTGATCTTAAAAGGCTCCATTTCAATTTTAGATTCATATTGACCTCGCTGTTTGGTATATGCAGTAGGAAACAATATTATTCCAGAATTTTTATTTTCCATTATATTTGTAGTTTCAATATCCTGAGGAAAAATAGCCCCAAATATAATAAGTAAAAACAGGCAAATAGAGATTGCTTTTTTCATACTACTCCTTTCAGTTAATTAACAAAATCAATATAACACCTTTTTTTATCAACATATTTTTTTACTTCAGCAAAAATATTATCATTTAAATTTATACTGTATTTCTTACCAGTTTTGATAATAATTTTCTTATTTTTGTTTTTTAAATGAAAATAAACATGATGTCTTCCCTGATTATTTTTAAAAATATTTTTTAGATTATTTATCAATTTCTCATTTATTTCTTCCATGTTGAGATCAATATGTAAGGCTTTTAGTTTACTGTTATAAATTTCCTCTTCAGTATAAATATTGTTTATAAACATTTTTATGTTTTTATTTTTATTTAAACTATCATCACTTTCCTCAACATTTATTTTCCCCTCAACAAATAGAACCTTTTCAACTACAAGTTTTGAGTCAACTTTTTCCAGACTTCTTTTAAATATAATAGCGGGTATCTCACCACTCATATCTTCAAATCTGGCAGTTACATATCTATTTCCGTTTCTGGAAGTTTTTTTGTTAATTTCTGTGAAAAAACCTCCAAGAATTATACTTTCATCTGTATTTATAATACCAACATCATTTTTAAGTTCATCAATTGTTAAATCTGCATAATCCTTGATAATCTTTTTAAACCCATCCAGCATATGCCCGGTTAGATAAATTCCCAGAGCTTCTTTCTCCTTTTTAAATTTATCCCAGTCATCCCATTCTCCCAGCTTATGGATCTTAAATTCAATCTCCTCATCAGCTTTATCAAATAAACTTATAGCTCCTTTTTTCTGGGCTTCCTGGTGATTTTTTCCATAATTTATAAATCTTTCCATATTTGTAAATAATGTTTTTCTTGTATAATTAAAACAATCAAAAGCTCCACTATATATCAGAAATTCTATAACTTTTTTATTTACCCTGTGATAATCTATCCTTTTAAAAAAATCAATAATATCTTCATACTCTCCATTTTTCTCTCTTTCCTGTACTATGTTTTTTATTGCATCATCCCCGATGTTTTTAATTCCACCAAAAGAATATCTAATATTTTTCTTTTCCGTCGTAAATCTTTTAAAGCTTTTATTGATATTTGGAGGCAACACATCAATTCCCAGATTCTCACATTCCCTTATTCCCAGAGCTATCCTGTCCGAATTATCACTATCATTTGTAAGCTGAGCGGCCATATAAACCTGGGGATAATGTGCTTTTAAATAGGCTGTTTGAAAAGCTACATAGGCATAAGAAGCAGAATGAGATTTATTAAATCCGTATTCCCCAAACTTTGCCATTTTTTCCCATATTTCCTTGGCTTTTTCCTGTTCAATACCGTTTTTAGATGACCCTTCCAAAAATTGTTTTTCCATTTTTTTAAGAAGTTTTTTCTTCTTTTTCCCCATAGCTTTTCTTAATATATCTGCCTGTCCCATTGAAAAACCGGCCAGCTCATTGGAAAGACGCATTACCTGTTCCTGATATACTATTACTCCATAAGTATCATTTAATATGGGCTCCATCTCTTCTAATGGATACTCAACCGGTTCTAATCCATGTTTTCTCCGAATATATGTATCTATCATATCCATAGGTCCCGGTCTATAAAGAGCATTCATAGCAATTAAATCATTTAGCTTCTCAGGTTTCAATTTTTTGAGATACTGCTGCATCCCCGCACTTTCAAACTGAAACACGCCAAATGTTTTCCCTTCTCCAAGCATTTTATATACTTTGGGGTCTTCCAGATCAACATTATCAATATCTATTTTTTCCCCATATTTTTTTTCAATTTCTTTAATAGTATTTTTTATAATTGATAGGTTTTTCAATCCCAAAAAATCTATTTTTAGCAGTCCGATATCTTCACTGTCATCTTTATCAAATTGAGTTGCAATATTCTCTTCATTGTCTCTATATAAAGGAACAATATCCTCTAATTTCTCATCGGCAACTACAACGCCGGCTGCATGTTTTGAAACATGTCTGGATAACCCTTCAAGTCTTATGGCAATATTATATATTTCCTCATATTCCTCATCATTTTCTATTGCCTCTTTTAATTCATTTACTTCCTTTACAGCCTGCTGCAAACTCTTGCTCATCTGAGGAACCATTTTAGCAAACTTATCTACTTTAGCCAAATCTACATCTAAAACTCTACCCACATCCCTAATAACACCTCTGGCTTTCAGAGTTCCAAAAGTTGCAATTAATGAAACATGATCATGCCCGTATTTTTCCGCTACATAATTAATGACTTTTTCTCTCTCATCATCTGCAATATCTACATCAATATCCGGCATACTTACCCGCTCGGGGTTCAAAAACCGTTCAAAAAGCAAATCATATTCAATCGGATCTATATCAGTAATATCCAGGGTATATGCAACAATACTCCCAGCAGCCGATCCTCTACCTGGACCTACCGGTATGCCATTATCTTTTGCATATTTTATAAAATCCCATACTATTAAAAAATACCCTGGAAATCCCATTTCATTTATAATATTTAATTCATGCTCAAGGCGCTCTTTTATTTCATCTGTAATTTTGTTGTATTTTCTTTTCGCTCCTTCCCAGCATAGTTTTTCCAGATAAGTCGCAAGTGTATGATTTTCAGGAACTTCATACTTGGGAAAATGAAGTTCATCATTTAATTCATCTTCCAGGGCATAATTACACTTTTGAGCAATTTTTTGGGAGTTTTCCAGAGCTCCCGGTATTTCTTTAAAAACTCTCTCCATTTCCTTCTGACTTTTTAGATAGAATTCATTTGTTGCAAGGGTCAATCTCTCTTCTTTGGGGTCTTTTAGAGTTTTACCCGTTTGAATGCACAATAATGCTTCATGTGCCCTATAATCCTCTTTTTTTAAATAATGGGTATCATTGGTTGCAACCACAGGTACATTTTTTTCCTCAGCTAGTTCTTTTATTCTGGGAAGAATTATCTGCTCTTTTTCAAGATTGTGATTATGGAGTTCCAAGTAAAAATCCTCTCCAAATATTTGCTGGTATTCTTCCAGCAAATTCTCGGCTTTCTTATACCTATCTTTTAGAAGAGCCTGAGGAATCTCCCCCTGAATACAGGCAGACATCCCAACCAATCCTTCAGAATGTTTTTTCAGTAACTTCTTATCAATACGTGGCTTATAATAATGTCCTTCTATATAAGATCTGCTTACCATTTTTACCAGATTCTTATATCCCATTTTGCTTTTAACCAGCAAAACCAGATGATATGTTTTTGCATCTTTACCTTTATAATGCATATCATCAGTTATATATACTTCACATCCAATTATCGGTTTAATGTCATATTTTTTCATAGTTTTAATAAACTGAATTACCCCGAACAAATTGCCATGATCAGTTAATGCAAATGCATTCATGTTCAGCTCATTTAATCTCTGTCCAAGTTCTTCATATTTAATTGCACCATCCAGTAAACTGAACTCAGAGTGGTTGTGAAGATGTACAAAATCAGCGCTCATATATTATTTACTCCCATTCAATCGTAGAAGGAGGTTTTGAACTAATATCATAAGTTACCCTGTTTATGCCCTCAACTTCATTTATAATCCTATTAGATATCTTTTTTAAAACACTATAAGGAACTTTTGACCAATCGGCAGTCATTCCATCCACAGAATCTACCATCCTCACGGCTACTGTATTTTCATAGGTTCTTTCATCTCCCATTACTCCTACTGTTTTAATAGGCAATAGAACCGCAAATGCCTGCCATATATTATCATAAATACCCGCTTTTTTTATCTCTTCTCTAACAATAGCATCAGCCTCCCTGATAAGCATCAATCTTTCTCTTGTAACTTTTCCAATAATCCTAATTGCCAGTCCAGGTCCTGGAAAAGGATGCCGCTGAACCATCTCTTTTGGCAGGCCAAGCTCTTTCCCAAGCTCCCTTACCTCATCTTTAAAAAGTTCTTTCAACGGCTCAATAAGCTCAAAATCCATTTTTTCCGGCAACCCTCCAACATTATGATGAGACTTTATTGTAGCAGAAGGCCCCTTAAAAGAAACGCTTTCTATCACATCGGGGTATAAAGTACCCTGGGCCAGAAATTTGGCATTGTTAATTTTTTTTGCTTCATTATCAAAAACATCTATAAAAATCCTGCCTATTGTCTTTCTTTTTTCTTCTGGATCGGTAACTCCTTCAAGGGCATCAAGAAACTGTTTGCTTGCATCTATATAATTCAGCTTCATGGAAAAAACATTTTCAAATACATTCCTAACCTGCTCTACTTCACCCTTTCTTAAAACACCATTATTTACAAAAATTGGAACCAGCTGATCTTTAATTGCTTTCCATAATAAAACAGCAACAACAGAAGAATCAACTCCTCCCGAAAGTCCCAGAATTACTTTTTTATCTTTTACTTTTTTCCTTATATTATCTATAGTTTCTTCAACGAATTTGCCCATTGTCCAATCAGCTTCCAAATCACAAATATTAAATAGAAAATTTCTAATATACTGGTTCCCGTATTCGGTATGAACCACTTCGGGATGAAATTGAACTCCATAAATAGGTTTTTCAACATGTTTTACTGCCGCATATTCCGCATTTTTTGTATGAGCTATTTTTTCAAAATTAGGGTCCAGTGAAACTACTTTGTCTCCATGACTCATCCATACGCTGTTTTCCTTCGGGATATTCTCAAAAAAAGGATCTTTCTTATCCAAATAAATTTTTGCATGCCCGAATTCCTTTTTTACCCCTTTATCAACATCTCCCTCTTTCATATACATCATTAACTGCAAGCCATAACAAATACCAAGTATTGGAACATTTAAATTAAATATTTTTTCGCTGCATACAGGACCATCATTTAGCACAGAAGAGGGGCTTCCAGATAGTATTATTGCTCGTGGAGCAAACTCTTCAATCTGGTTCATAGAAATGTTAAAAGGATGAATTTCACAGTAAACATGATTCTCCCTTATTCTTCTGGCTATTAATTTTGTATACTGGGATCCGAAATCCAATATTAGAACTCTGTCAAAATTTTTCAAAAAAATCACCTAACTTTCACCTTTTAACATTATTATACAAATTAAATAATTTTTCTCAACTGTTTTTTCCAGCTTTATGACATACTTGATATCCATTAAAATCTTCTTGCAGAAAATATATTTGTTTTATACCCAGCCTTTTAAATAAAAAAGCCTGCGGACATTAAATTTATTTATCAATCCCCGACTAAAAATACCCTTTTCCACACTCATATATAGTCTCATATTTTATAGAAATTTCTAAATTTTATCCAGCAAAAACATCTTCAACAAAAATCATGTAATTTTTTGATATTTAGAATATTGTAACTGCATATATAAACACAACCTGAAAGTTATAATATCAATTTGATAATCTCAAATTATTTAAATTTAAATTGATATTTAATAAATAGTTTATTATAATTATACATAATATAATTGTGTATTCTTAAACCTTAAGGGGGGTAATATGAAAAAATATTTTCTTTTTTTGGCAATAATTATTATTCTTTTTTCATCTTTTTCTCAACAGCTACAGGAATATGAAAAAAAATCTCTTTTCATTTTTCCTGTTCAATATAGCAGCAGTATAAAAAGTACAGTTATACCCGAACGAAGAAAAAATTTTATAGAAGAACAGATGTTCAAAATGTTTGTAAAAGATTTTCAAAGAATTGATTTTTACGAAGTTTCAACGAACAATTCTCTTGATTTATTTCTGAAGGATGCTGAGCAATTCATAAGAGAAAATGCCAAGGAAATAGCCGCAAAAAGACTTGATAAAGATGATAAATTTAAAGAAGCAATTGTTACAATTGATGATTTGATTGATACTTTATATAATTCCTATGCTGCCGTTCCAGTTTTTGAAAAAATTGAAAAAACAAAAAACAAAAAGGATGAACCGAATTTTAATATATACTTAAGGTTTGAAATTTATAACATTGACTCAAAGAAAAAAATAAGCACTATAAAAGCAAATAATAAAACAAGCCTTATAGGTAATTTAATGTCGGGGTTGGGGGGATTGCAAGCTGAATCCTCTATCATGAAGGATTTATCCAAAGATGAAAAAGAGGAAGATAAAAAATTTCAATCATCCATAACAGGTCTTTTTGAACTTGTAAGAACAGATATGAAAAAATTAAAAGCATTTCAAATCCAGGCAGTACCAACTGTAATTACTTCAAATAGATTTGGATTTGATTTAGGCAGTGACAACGGGGTGAAAATTGATCACAGATACAAATCCTATATTTATAAAAGCGACGGGTCCAGAGATATGACCGCTTTTGGAAAAATTAGAGAAGTAAAAAAGGATTATTCAGAGGCTGAAATACTAATAGGCGATATCAAAGAGGGAGACCAAATTGTTGAAGACCCCAAGCTGGGAGCTAATTTTAGGCTGCATTATGGAATGACAAAAATAAAATATGAACATATTATAGAAAGTGAAGAAGTTACTGTTGTAGACGAACTTGTACCTACCGTGGGGGTTGCTCTGGATTATGATCTTGGCCCTATAACCAAAATTCCTGAATTTTATCTATCAGCAGAAGGAAGATTTGTAGCAATAAAAAACAAATATACAGCAACTGTTAACACCCAGGAAGTAACTGTTAAACCAGATTTTACAACCTTTATGGGAGACATCGGTTTTCTTAAAAAGATATATATGAAGCGTTTTTCATTAAATTTTGGTGCCGGAGTGGGAGTATTTTCTGTTACGGCCAATGATTATGCTATAAACATATTCGGTTCTACCGTTTATGATAATGTAACAATAAAGGGTACCGGTTATGGATTTTCAGGAAAAATTGGTGGTGAATTCCTAATTACTCCGGAATTTTCTATTTATGGGAATATACTTATAGATTTATATTCCAATCCAGTTAACTGGACAGTTGAATCTGCTTCAGGAACAGAAATAAGTGGTTTCAGCTCAAAGGTTCTTGATATTAATTCCCAGGGGATTGGATTTAATGCAGGAATAAGTTTTACTTTCTAATAAAGAACATAAACTAAAGGAGGAATATCATATGAAGAAAAAATTATTTGTAATTTTATTCCTTTTGTTGTTTACAGGATTGACCATCCCTCAAATAATACCAGTGGATGAGAAAACTGTCAAAGTAACGGCAAGAGGTTATGGGAACAATGAAGATGAAACAAAAAAAGTTGCTTTTGAGAACGGTCTGGATATGCTGATTTCTGATATGATAACAATGACAGAAGAAAGAATGAAATATCAGCAAAACCAAAACAGCATAATGAAAAATGTTGAAAAATATGTTATCAAATACAGTATAAAAAAGAAGTTTAAAGCCGACGGCGAATACAGGGGAAAAGATTACGATTTAATTATGACAATTGAGATGCTGATGAACAAGGAAAGTTTAAGAAAAGACCTTGAGACAATGGGTATTATCAAATCCTCAAAAGACCTAAGAAGCCAGCTTGATAATTTCTCGATAATGCCAATCATTGATAAAGAGGATTCTTCTGAACTATTTATTAACAATAAGGAAATAGCATACGCAAAAATAGCTTCATACCTCCAGAATCAACATATCCCAGTAATAGGGGAAGAAGAAATTAAAAGAGTTCAAGAAAATGAGGAAATAATAAATTTAACGAAATCCCGGGAACTGGAAAGCGGGGAGGAAGATGTTATCCTTCAGCTAGCAAGAAACACCCATGCAGATTTCTATATTAAAGTTGCAGGGAAAGTTGAAAAAGCTTATAAAGAGGGTTTCTCCGCATTTAAAGTCAACATCTCTATAAGCTCTTATACAGTAATGACCGGGGAGCATATAGCATCTCAAACCGGTTACAGTCAGCCATATACACTAAGCTCCAAAGACGCTTCAATTTCTGCCGGAATAGAAGAAGCAGTAAACAGTACCATGGATGATATCATGAACAAACTGAGACTCTTCTGGAAAGATTACGTTGCAGATGGTAGACCTTACAAACTTGTGTTTTATGATTATTCATTCGGGGAACTTGCAAAAATCAGAAGAACTTTAAAAGAAATGACTAATAGAGTAAAACTTGATAAAAAAGCCGGAAATGTTGCTTCCTTTTTAGTATGGTATGATGGCCAGGTAGATGATCTGTTGTTTGAAATTCCAGCACGAATGGATTTGAATCTTAATGAAGAACCTGCCATTCTTGGAAACACAATTCGTTTTTTTAATAAAAAAAGTTAGAGGGAGGGCTCTATGAAAAAATTTTTATATTTGTCCTTTATCATTTTCTTTGTTTTTAGCATTATTTTTGCCAAGCAAATGGTTACTGCAACAGGTATCGGTCCAACAAAAAAAGAAGCAGAGCTTGCAGCCCAGCGAAATGCGATAGAAAAAGATATCGGGTCATTCGTGGATTCAGAAACAGTAACAAAGAATTTTATGCTTATTAAGGATAAGATTTTATCCAAATCAAGAGGATATATTAAAAGTTTTGAAACTATCTCGAGCCAAAAGCAATCAGATGGTAATTGGGAAGTAAAGATTAAAGCCGAAGTAGCTAAAGGAGATTTGAAAAATGATCTGGATGCTTTGGGTATTCTAAGAGAAAAAATGGGGAATCCAAGAATAATTGTAGTACTTGATACTGCTCCCAACAATACAATTAATAATCCTGACAACTTTATTGCAAAAGCAACCTATGATGGAATAATTGAAACCCTTACTGAAAAAGAATTCCCTGTTGTGGATGAAAAAATTTCTAAACAATTTATGTATAGAAAATTTTCATCTTCCGAGCAGGTTTTAAGGGAAGCCTCCAAATTTGGATTAAATAATCAGGCAGAATATGTTCTAATTTATGATATACTTCCATCCGAAGAAAGCAAAACTTCAGTTTTTCATAAATCCAGACTGATAGTTTCTGGCAAGCTAATTAATACTTCAACTGCTAACATTTATGCCTCTGACAGACAGAAAACTATAGGGGTGGACAAAGACTCAATTCAGTTCGCTAAAAGTAAGTCCGGAACCAAAGGCGGCAAACTCCTAGCCAGAAGTTTAACAAACAAATTAATAACAAGATGGGAATCTGAAACCGTTTCTGGCAGACCCATTATTGTAGAAATTCGAAATATTAACGATTTTGCTTCTTTAATAGAATTTAAAGCAGAACTTGAAAAAGCACATGGGGTAAAAAATATCAACCAAAGGTCCAGTACATCAACATCAGTCCAATATGAAGTAGTTTTTGCTGGAAAGATTAGCACTTTAAAGAAAAATGTTTTTAAAATTTTTAGAAGTATGAATTACGAAATAACCCCTCCTAAAAGCGGGGGAGATAGAATAACAGTAGATCTCTCTAAAACAGAAGAACCACCAGAAGATGAAGAAGATACAGATAAAGAGTACGATGTGGAAGATTCAGAGGAAGAATATCTAGAGAAATAGGAGTTTTCTCCTATTTCTCCATTCTTTTAATCCTACTTTTGAAATACTACTACAATTTTTTTGCCTTCTTTCAGATCAACATTTAGATTAAAAACATTTTCTTCTTTAATTTTAGATACCGATGTTTTAGGGAAATAAATTATACCTTCAGTAGAATCCCCGGGCCTTAAAGTTTCTTTTTTTAGGGAATGTTCAGAAACACCTGCTGAAGAAAGAACTGATTGGGCGGGAAGAGTTGCATGCATTTCAGTTCCCACCATTAAATAAATCTTGGAGGGATCAATTGTAATAGTTTCTCTGGAATTGTTTTTTATATCAAGTTTTATAGAAAGAACATTTTCAACCGCCCCTTTCTCCATTGAATTGGGGAAGGATGGAACTACATTTACTTCTTTAGGTGTATCAATTGTTGATGGATAAAAATCCTTAATTAATCTCAAATCTTTTTGAGCACAACCCACCATAATAAATAAAATTAAAAACAAAATTGTTAATACTAAAAATAGCTTTTTCATTACAACCCCCTTTTAATTGTTAAAATTTTTCTTAATGTCCTTAATTATTCCTCTAAAAAATTCATACTTCAATTCTTTTTCTGTAAAACCTGCAGCCATATAGCTATGCCCGCCTCCCTGACCAATATCCTTTATGATATAAGTTACCAAACTACTAGCCTTGAAAGTATCGGTTTCACTTCTGATTGAGATATATGTCCCCTTTTCCAATCTGTTAACCATAATAATAACCGATAATTCCTTTAATGAAATAAAAAAATCTCCAATTATACCGACAATATTTCTATTAGGAACCTTATCTATTACAATAAGACCAATTTCTTCAAATATTTCCAATGACCTAATAGCTTCTAAATAGTAATCCAAATCTTTTACCGATATTTTATTTCTAACAATATAATTAACATATTCGTTATCAATTTTGTTAAATAAATAATAATAGTTTAAAAGGTCTTTTTTTTCAACACCCCTTGATAATGAATTTGTATCTGTTAAAAGCCCTATGGCAAGTGAATTTGCAATATTTTCTTTCATTTCAACTTCAGGAGAATTTTTATACAGTTCAACAATTAAACTTGCTACGGCGGCTGATTTTTCAAATATTTCAAAGTCATAATTTTGATTTTTGGGATTTGTAACATGATGATCAATAAAACCAACATATTTTTTTTCTTCAATTTTGGTTATATTTGTATTTTCAGGTATTGTATCAACAGTTAATACAGCCGTATATTCTTTTAGCCTATTGAAATACTTTTTGTTATTGTAGGGAATATTTAAATACTTTAAAAATTCGTCACTAATAAATTGAGAAACAAATCCATCAAAATATATCAAAGAATCAATCTCAAATTTTTCAAGATATTTTTTCAATCCAAAAGAACTGGCTAAAGCATCATAATCCGGAAAGTCATGGGGCTGTATTATCAGTTTGCTTTTATATTTTGCTTTTATTAAATCTATTAAAACTGAAATATTCATAATAGCTCCAAATTTTCTATTCTCTTATTATAAATTATATAAAAACATTAACAAGAAAAAAGTTGACATTAAATTAAAATTCATTACTATTGTTATGCACATATGTGCATAACAATAAATGGAGGTATCTATGAGCAATAAGAAAATTAATCACAATCAGGAAAAAGAAAAAAAAGAAAAAATGCAAAAGGAAAACCTGGAAAGAATAAAAAAGAAAATTATTGTTATGAGCGGCAAAGGGGGAGTCGGTAAAAGCACTGTAGCCACAAATCTTGTTTATGGTCTGGCTCTTGAAGGAAAAACGGTGGGTATTTTAGATGTTGATATACATGGCCCATCAATCGGTAAATTGATGGGTATCGAAGGGAAAAAACTGGGAAAACCCAAATCTGATAATAGGCCAACCCCGGTAAGGGTTGTCGAAAATGTATATGCCGTCACAATAGCATCATTTCTTGAAAACCCCGATACCCCCCTTGTATGGAGAGGTCCTTTAAAAACCGGAGCAATAAAGCAATTTTTACAGGATATTGAATGGCCTGAGCTCGATTACTTAATTGTAGATTGCCCTCCAGGAACCGGAGATGAACCCCTAACAATATCCCAGATTCTTGGTGGAATGGATGGCTCAATAATAGTTACAACCCCCCAGGATATAGCCTTGCTCGATGCCAGAAAAACAATTAATTTTTCAAGAAAAATGAATGTTGAAGTTCTGGGAATAGTTGAAAACATGTCCGGGTTTAAATGCCCCCACTGCGGTGAAGAAATAAATCTTTTCAAAACAGGTGGTGGCTCAAAAGCCGCGAAAGATTTTGAAGTAGACCTATTGGGGAATATTCCTGTTGATAAAGATATTGTTGATGCTACCGATTCCGGTCGTCCTTATATATATGATAATTCAAATAACGAAGGGGCAAAAATCTATAAAGATATTACCCGCAAAATTATTAATAAAATGGGAGTTTAAAAAGGAGAATTCCTTCTCACTTTTTTCAAATTTTTCAATATTTTTTGCAGAAAACATTCCTATAATAAATTAACAGTTGAATGATTTTAAATTTTTATATATCATGATATAATATAACTTATAAAAAGGAGGAGTTTATGTTTTTTATTTTAGGAGTAATATTTTTCCTGATAGGATGTATTCCGTTATTTGTAACCCTTAAAAATGCTTCCGGATTATCCCAGCAGGAATTAACTGAAAAATTAAAAAAACCGATACTTATTATACTACTGGATATCGCCATTTTAATATTAATAAACATCTTTTTCCATTACTATACTGAATTTCTATGGTTTAATAATTTAAATTTTAAGGAAAGATTCTGGACAGTATTGAGCTCGAAGATTTATCTATATATAATTAGTGCCCTAATTGCTTTTTTATTTCTTTATTTTAATCTAAAATACACACTCAAAAAATTTAAATCAAATGCAAGCGGATTTATTTCATTCCTAATTTCTCTTGTACTGGGGTTGTATTTTGGTTACATTGTAGCAGGGTTATGGCATAAAATATTACTATACTTTAATCAATACCAAACCGAAATTGTAGATCCTGTTTTTAATAAACCCATAAATTTTTATATGTTCTCTTTACCATTGTACTCCGATATTCTGGGAAAAATTGCAATTTTATTATTTTTCCTATTGATTACAATGACTGTTCTTTTATTATTCTTCACAAACAAAGATGAATATAATAATTTCGATATGAACAATTTAAAATTTAACATCTGGGACATTAGAAAACAGCTTTTCTATATTATAGGTTTATTTTTTCTTATACTTGGTATAAATTCTTATTTGAATATATTTGAGCTGTTATACTCAAAAACAGGTGTGGTAACAGGAGCAGGGTTTACAGATATACATATACGAAGATACGGCTATTTACTTTCCTTTATTATATATGCTGGAGTTTCTGCATACTTTTTCATATCACTTTTCAACAAGAATTTTCTTAACTCCATAATGGAATTAAAGGATAGTCTGTCTTCAGTTAAGTTAAAAATAAAGAAAACTCCTATAAAAGTTATTGCAGGTTCTTTTATAGTCCTTGCCTTATTAAATGGGATAGTGCCAAATGTGGTACAAAATTTGGTGGTTGAACCCAATGAAATTTCTATGGAACTTCCATACATAAAACATAATATCGATATGACCCAGAAATCTTTTTCGATTGGCAAAAGAACGGTAACTGAAAAAGATTATGCAGTTGGAAAGAAAATAACCCAGGATGTAATTGGAAGAAATAAAAATACTTTAAACAATGTAAGACTTTGGGACTGGAGGGCATTGCTTGATAATTTAAAAGAGCAACAGGAAATAAGACTCTACTATGAATTTAATGATGTTGATATTGATAGGTATACAATTGACAACAAATACAAACAGGTAATGATTGGTTTAAGAGAGCTCAACAAATCCAAGATCGCAGCAAAATCCCAAACATGGATTAGTGAAAAGTTCAAATACACACATGGCTATGGAGCTGTAATGGTACCAGCTCATGAATTCAAATCACAGGGAAAACCTAAATTTTATATAAAAAACATACCTTCCGAAATTGAACCCGAATCGATTCAGATTAACTACCCGCAGATATATTACGGAGAAACAACCTATGACCATGTTTATGTAAACACAACACAGGAGGAGTTTGATTATCCAAAAGGGGATGAAAATGTTTACTCAAGATATGCAGGCTCAGGCGGTGTAGATATCGGGAACTGGCTAAATAGATTTGCCTATGCCTGGAAATATGATGGATATAAGGTAATTCTCTCAAGTTACTTTAAACAGGGTTCAAAAATAATGTATCACAGAAACATAAAAGAAAGAATAAAAAAAGTAGCTCCTTTTTTGGTTCTTGATAAAGACCCCTATCCTGTAATAACTGATGATGGGAGATTTAAATTTATTGTAGATGCGTATACAATTTCAAATAGATATCCATATTCAGAAATTTACAGGGGATCTCTATCCTCATTTAATGGCATTAATTATATGAGGAACTCGGTAAAGGCCGTAGTGGATTGCTATTCCGGAGAAGTAAAACTCTACATAACAGACAAAACAGATGTAATCATACAAACTTATAAAGAAATTTTCCCAAATTTATTTAAAACTTTTGAGGAAATGCCGGAATTCTTAAAGAAACATATTAGATATCCAAATGATTACTTTAACATTCAAGCAGAATTGTATTCTGTGTATCACATGGATGACCCCCAGGTTTTTTACCAGCAGGAGGATGTTTGGGAATTTGCCACCGAAAGATACAGAAGTTATTTCCAAAAAATTGTACCTTACTATGTAATGGTTAATTTCCCCGAAAGAGAACAAATGGAATTTATTAACATGCTTCCATTTACTCCAAAAAACAAAAATGTTATGAATGCCTGGATGGGAGCCAGATGCGACATGCCAAATTATGGAGAATTAACCGTATTTACATTCCCTAAAGGAGTAGAAATGCTGGGTCCCCGCCAAATAGAAGCCCGAATTGATCAAAACTCCCAGATGTCTCAAACTCTGACACTATGGGGACAGAGAGGATCAGAAATTATTAGGGGAAATTTATTAGCACTACCGATCTTTGATGAAGAAACTCTCCATATTATGTATGTAGAACCGATTTTCCTTCAGGCCGAAAATGCCAATCTGCCCGAATTGAAAAAGGTAGTTGTAGCAGATCAGAACGAGGTGTTCTGGGCTAATAGCTTTGAAGAATCTCTAGGATTATTAATTGAAGGTGCAGATATTTCTGCCCAGCCAGCAGCCCCACTTAAACAGGGAGAAAAAGAAAAATTTAGATCAATTTTACAGCTAATTAATGATGCAAATCGGCATTTCGAAGAATTCCAGAATAATAGATCCCAGCAAAACTTCATTGAAGCAGAAGAATCTTTTAACAAATTAAAAGAAACATTAAATAAATTGAGAGAACAAAAAGAAGAAACAGCTCCAGATACAGTTCAATCTCAAAAATGATTTTTAAGAAGGGGAGGTTTCCTCCTCCCCTTCAAATCTAAAATTAAGGAGATTTTATATGCCCCAGGAAATAATTAATATAAAAACAACTAAAAGGGAAGAGTTATATGATATAACCGAAAAAGTAAGATCCGTTTTATCTAAGTGTAAGGTTAATACAGGGGTGATAAATATATATGTACTTGGAGCAACTGCCGGAATAATGATACAGGAAAACTGGGACAACTCGGTACAGAATGATGTAATAACCCTGTTAAAAAAACTAATTCCACAGGGAGTATGGGAGCATGATAAACAGGATGGAAATGGAGATTCGCATTTAAAATCAGGTCTTGTAAGCCCTTCTGAATCAATTCCGATAATTGATGGCCGACTGGGATTGTCAAGATGGCAGAATATTTTTCTCTGTGAATTTGATGGACCAAGAAAAAGCAGGGAAATAGCTATCACTATTTTAAAAGAAAGAAATTGACACCCAAGATATAGATCTTTGCTATTCTTTTTGCTGTTTTAAAATAGTTATATTATACATAAATAAATGATATTAATATTTAAACAAATTCTTTTTTATCCAGGCCCAGTTTAAATATATGTGAAAAAAAGCAAGTATAAAAAAAATAATGCCGAAATATGTATGAAGTTGATATAAGAAATAGGACCCCTTCAAAATTGATGGAATATATTTATAGAATAAAATACTGAACAATAACACTAAAAAACAAACTCCCATAATGAAATTAACTATTATAAGTATTTTTCTTTTATTCACTACCAGCTCCCCTTTTTGCTTTAATATTAACACTTATTTTTATAATATTATGGAATTATTTAAATTCAAGGTTTGAATATAATTTGATAATTTTAATTTGTTATATCGTTTAACAAAGTAAGATAAGAATAGTATTAAAATTATAAAGCAAGATTTTAACTTCTGACTCACCCCAATATGAATTCGCATCTTTTTTATGTATTATTACTATGCGAATCCCGGATAGAACGAATGAAAATAGTAAAATTCCTGAACCATATTGTATAACATTCATTATTCTGTAATCTGGATTCTGTTTTCTGAATTTTTTAACTCACACTTAATCTTAGTCTTAATCTAAATTTTTCGAATGAAATGAAGAAAATTTTAAGAGCCTCAAAGGAATTACTTACAGACCAAAGACCTACGACCAACGACTGAAGACAAAAATTGCGGTAGCAATTTTTAA
>VSIX01000027.1 GCA_008086245.1 Candidatus Mcinerneyibacterium aminivorans | reverse complement strand
TTATCTCTTATGTGTTACATCGATGGTTTCACTTATAAACAGTGTTAATCTGCGTCCATCTGCGTCAGGTGTTTTTATTATTTGTAAATTCTTTTTTCTGAGGTACAAACTACCCTGAAGTATTAGGGTAATTTGTTGTTCGATATGAAAATTATCATAGGTAATTTTAATCTAAGTTAAAATAAAAATTTAAACACTAATTCTTTTGAAAAAACAAAAAATTACTGTTGCAATTAGTGCTATGTCAATATCTTGGACACAAAAAGATTAAGATTGAACTCTTGAGCTAGGATTTAAGAATCTTTAATATTTAAATGCTATTTAGTATTTTAGTGTAGAAAAAGAATTTAGGATGACTGTTTTCTTTTCTTCTTTAAAGCCTATTACGACATAAGACTAAAATTTTTGAAGCATCATTTTTAATGTTAAGCTGAATCTTCATTTTGACTTGAGGCGGTATCGACTTTAGATATAAAAATAAGTCCTACCAGAAACAGAATACTCAAACTTAGAATCCCATATCTGGAGCTGCTGAATAAATGAGAGAATAATCCAACCATAAACGGTCCAAGTATCGCTGCAAATTTTCCCAAAATATTATAAAACCCAAAAAATTCTGCAGAACTATCCTTTGGAATAATTTTGCTGTATAATGATCTGCTCAGAGATTGAATACCTCCCTGTGCGAGAGCTACCATAAAACCAAGAATCCAAAAATGAAAAGGTTTAGAGATAAAAGCTGCAAAAAATGTTATAACAAAATATATCATTATTCCTGTTATAATCATTATTTTTGGTGTATACCTTTTTGCCAGTTTGCCAAACAGTAAAGCAAATGGAAATGCAACAACCTGAATAAATAACAGAAGCAGTAAAAGCATTTCGTTTTTCATCCCGATATCCTTTGCATATGGAACCGCCATTTTTATAATTGTATAGACTCCATCAATATAGAAAAAATATGCAATAAGAAAATATACTATTTTTTTATAATCTTTTATCCTAACTAAGAAATTTTTTAATCTTTTAAAACTCTTTTTAATAAAATATTTAGTTGATTTTTTATAATATGTCTGTTCTACATTTTTTAGAAAAGGGATGGTAAAGACAAACCACCAAAAACCCGTAAGTAAAAATGAAAGTCTGGTCGCTGTAACCTGCTTTATTCCCAGAAAGCCATGGAAACTTATTAATCCCATGCTAATTATAAAGGGAATAACACTTCCAATATATCCCCAGCCAAATCCACTTGCAGAAATCCAATCCATTCTTTCATCCGTAGTTACATCCACAAGAAAAGCATTATAAAATATATTGGAAGCGGCGAAGCCAACGGCTCCCAAAATATATATCAAAAGGCAAATTTTCCAGTATCCTTCAGCAGAAAATGAGAGCAACAATGTTGATATAACACCCAAAAGAAAAAAACCGGTAAAAAGCTTTTTCTTCATTCCTTTAAAATCAGCCATGGTTCCAAGAATCGGAGCCATTATAGCAACTATTAGAGCATAAGCAGAATTTGCATAACCAAGGTATGCTGTTGACTCAAAGGTTTTTAGAGAACCGGCTATGTAATCCTTGAAAAATATTGGAAATATTGTTGTCACTATAATTAATGTAAAAGCCGAATTAGCCCAATCATAAAGTATCCAGCTTTTTTCCTGTTTTGTCATATTCCCCCTTTTGTGTATTCTGTAGTCTGTTATAAAATTATTATCCAGATTACAGAATTCTGATTACAGACAACAAAAATATTCTGTAATTAAATTTATGCATATTCATATTTTTGCTTAATTTCTTAGCTGATATAACTTTCAAAATTTGTTCATTGTTCTATGTACTTCATTATTTTTTTACTTTAGCTTAAACTTTAACTAAAAATTAGCTTTGCTAATTTTTTTTAGAAAACCATGGAAAAAATCTGTTGGTTTTTTCTGCATATTTTCTGTATTCCGGATTTTTCATGAATCTTTTTTCAAGAATCGGAACTCCCGAAACAAACATTATTAAATAATCAATTGTCATTGGAGAGAAAATAGCAAGGATTCCTGTTTCAAAATTCAAACATAAAAGAAAAGGTCCCCACCACAGCAATGCCTCACCGAAATAATTCGGATGACGGGAGTACTGCCACAATCCTTCAGTCATTATATTATTATTTTCTGTTTTTCTATTTTTAATAAAATCATGGAGCTGATAATCAGATATTGCTTCAAATAAAAATCCTGCTAACCAAATAAGGATAGCTATTATATCTAATATTGAAATACCCTTCAAATCATAGTTAATAACAACAAAAATAGGCAGACTTATTACAAGCATCAAAACTCCCTGCAGTATAAACACCTGAAAATATGATCTAATATAAAATAATTTCCCCCACCGTTTTCTCCACTTTGCATATCTAAAATCTTCTTTTTTATCTTTATTTCTAAAAAATATATGTCCTGCCAGCCTCATGCCCCAGAAAGCAATCATGGAAAGAAGAATTATTTCCCTGGTGGTTATTAGAGAATTTTTATAAACAGTATTAAAAACAGCAACTATTATAAACCCTATTCCCCATCCTATATCGGCAATGGAATTATCTTTTTTTATAATGGAAATAATAAATAAAATGGTCATATAAGCAAAAATAATTAGAGCAGAATTAATAATTGAGCTTAACATTTATACCTCCATTCAATCATATATAATGGAAATACTAAGGCTTCCAATCCCCGCATGGGTTCCAATAATCGGTGATACATCAGTAATGTATTGAGGATTTTTTCCAATTTTTTTATATACTTTATTTTTCAATTCTTCTGCCTCTTTTCGAGCATGAACATGACCGATTGCATATTTCAGGTTTTTATTTTCTTTCAACTTTTTTTCTATAAGATTGGTGATTTTATTTAAATTTCCCTTAAAGGAGAAACTCTTGCCCATCATGGTTGATTTACCTTTTTTATCAAGAGATATAATCGGCTTCAAATTTAATATTTTTGCAAATAAACCTTTTGCTTTTGAAACCCGTCCTCCCCTTATCATATATTTTAGATTTTTAACACTAACATAAATATTTATGTTCTCTTTATATTTTTCAATCTTCTCTACGATTTTCTCAAAATCAACGCCATTATTCACAAGCTCAGAAACTTTTTGAATTAACAACCCCAGTGCGGTAGAAAGATTTTTTGAATCAGCAACATATACCCTGCTGCTATCGACTATATTAGCAGCTTTAATTGCGCTTTCATAAGTTCCACTTAAATTTTTCGAAATATGAATCGATATTATTCTATCATACTTTTTAAACAACTTCCTGTACAGTGAAACAAAACTGTTAATATTTGGTTGAGAAGTTTTGGGAAATCCATCAGATTTTTTAAAATAATTGTACAATTCACCGGGCTTGATGCTCACCTTGTCAATGAATTCACTACCATCGAAATTTACCATTAAAGGATTCATATAAATGTTGTTTTTTTCTATGTATTCAGACGGCAAGTCACAGGTTGAATCAGTTACAATCGCAATTCTTTTTTTATGCATATTCCTGAGGTTATACTGCGATATCATATCCTCAATTACAGGATTGGCAATATTTCCAAATTCATTTAATCTCGTAGATATAATATTCGGCTTATTTGAGTGGATATGTATTTTAAATTTATTTTCTCCCTCCGCAATGATTAAAGAATCTCCCAAATTCCCAATAGTATTTATTATTTGTTTTTTCGTTAAAGTTGGATTCGTTAGAATTAACTGACAGCAGTATCTGTAATCAATATTTTCCAAAGAATTGTATTCATGTTCATCCTCAAGTTCCTGATATAAAGCATCATCCACAATATTAATCTTATCAGGGGATTTTAAAAACTCTTTTACTCCTTCAAGAAAAAAAACAAATCCCTTAGCTCCAGCATCAACTACATTATGTTTTTTCAATATTTTCAGCTGATTTATAGTATTATCCATAGCTTTTTTAGCAGCTTTAAAAGATTCAGCAAACAGCTGTTTGAAATCTTTTACTTCATATCTAACCTTATTCAGGGATAATGACCATTCTTTCATTACTGTTAAAATAGTTCCCTCAACCGGCTCATTAACTGAATTATAGGCAAACTCAACTGCATTTTTAATGGCTATAGAGTATTCAGCAACATCGATTTTTTTCTTATTCTCAAAGGAATTACTAATTCCCTTAAAAAACTGTGCAAGTATTATTCCCGAATTACCTCGTGCTCCATTGAAAGCAGCGTTTGCTAATGATTTAGCCACATTTGAAACGGAATCGTTTATTTTTGTATTTTTTATTATGTAATTGGAAGTAAGGGCCAGATTTGTACCCGTATCTCCGTCCGCTACCGGAAAATAATTAATTTTGTTTAAATGATCCTTTCTTTTTATAATTTCTTTTAAACCTGATGCAATTTTATAAAAGAATTTTTCACCATCGAGAAATTTCAACTAATTAATCCTTTCCGCATTCACCCTCTTTACCGGTTAATATACCTAAACCGTGGGGGATTGCTTCTTTAATAAATGATAGATTTTCTCTCGCCCCTTTGGGGCTCCCTGGCAAATTAATTATCAATGTATTATTTTTAATTCCTGTTACGGCTCTGGATAGCATTCCATGCGGGGTAATTTCACAGCTCTTGAGCCTCATCTGCTCGGCCATTCCGGGAACTTCTTTCTCAATAAATTCTTTTGTAACATCGGGAGTAATATCCCTACTGGAAAAACCTGTACCTCCCGTAGTAATTACCAAATTTATCTCTTTATTTGATTCACATTTTTCAAACTCCCTTTTTAAGATTTTTCTTTCATCGGGTATTATAGTATAATACTCAAGTTCATAATCAAGCTCCCCGGTAATTATTTTTTCTATCTCTTTTCTGCTCTTATCTTCTCGCTGACCCTTAGCCCCTTTATCGCTTAAAGTAATTATTGCATATTTATACATTTTCCCTCCACTATATATATTATATAATTTCTACTCTTTCTTCAACTTTAATTTTTCCGCCCTTTACAACCTTCAGAAATAATCCTTCTTCTGCGGTTGGGCAGCAACCGTATTTATCAAATCCGGGACAATCATCAGTGATATCCTTTCCTATTTTGGTAACCTCCAGTAAGACCCCATTTCCAATTTCAATCTTTGTTCCTACCGGACAATTCGCAGGATCTAGATTACTTACAACAAGATTTTCCGCCGACTCCCCGTACTCTATATTAATATTATATCTTTTATTGAACTTTTCTATACTTTTTTGGGATAATATTGTAACCTGTTTTTCCCATTTATCTGCATGAGCATCTCCAACAATTCCCCAGTTTTTCTTCAAAATAGCTTCTTTTTGAGGATATTTAAAAGTACCTCTTTTTTTACTCGTACAAATTGCTAATAATTTCATTTTTTCTTCCTTTTATATTTACCGCTTTTACCGCCTGTTTTTTCCAGAAGATGAACATTCGATATCTCCATATCTTTTCCCATTGCCTTGCACATATCATAAACAGTTAATAGAGCAGTATTGACCGCCTGCAGTGCTTCCATTTCTACCCCTGTTTTCCCCTCACACCTGACAAAGGATTCAATTCTTACATATTTTTCTTTCAGTTCGGCCTTTACATCTACCTTGCTAAGATTAAGCTGATGGCATAATGGTATCATTTCTGGAACCTTTTTAGCAGCCATAATCCCCGCAATTTCTGCTGTATTTAGAACATTTCCCTTTTTAACCTCATCATTCTTAATTGCTTTATATATCTCATGATTGATATAAATTTTACCTTCAGCCACTGCAGTCCTATGAGTAACCTTTTTATTACCCACATCCACCATATTTATTCTTCCATCTTTATCAAGATGAGAAAAAGAATTCATACTAACCTCCCATTTTTGACATATTTATGCTTCCCCGGGAATTATGTTCTTTAGGTTTTTTATTAATGACTTGATTTATATATTCCTTTATTTTTATATTGCTCTCATTACTTCTAACTAGTTTTTTTAAGTTGAAGCTTTCTTCACTCATTAAACATGGGATAAGATTGCCATCTGCTGTCATCCTAACTCTGTTACATTTATGACAGAATTTATGAGTTAAGGGGGAAATAAATCCCAGTTTAGCTTCAGTTCCTTTAATTCTAAAAACATTTGCAACAAGTGACTTTGCATCTTTTATAGGTTTTAAATCATATTTTTTCTCAATTTTTCTTTTTATCTTTTTATTAGATATAAATAAATCTTTCTGAACTATATGGACCCCTCCAAGGGGCATAAATTCTATGAATCGCCATTCCAGTTTATTTCTAATAGCCATATCAACAAAATCATAAATCTCGTCGGTGTTAAAATTTTTCATCACTACTGTGTTAATTTTTACTGGATTGAGCCCTGCCCTCCGGGAGCTTTTAATACCCGATAAGACTTTATTAAGTTTATCAAACCTTGTTATTTTTTTATAGGTCTTTCTATCCAGGCTATCAAGACTGATATTAATCCTTTTCAAACCGGCTTCCTTTAATTTATCTGCATAATCTTTTAGTAAAACACCGTTTGTTGTCATAACAACTGATTCTATACCATTAATATTATTTATCATTTCAACCAAATCTATTATGCCGGGTCGCACCAGAGGCTCTCCACCGGTAAGTCTTACTTTATTTATCCCGATATCTGCAAATATTTCGACAAGTCGTAAAATCTCCTCAAAGCTTAATATTTCATCATGGTTCAATTTGTCGACACCCTTTTCGGGCATACAGTAAGTACATCTTAAATTGCAGAGATCCGTGACTGATATTCGCAAATAATCTATTTTTCTTCCATAACGGTCGGTCATTTTACAAAGAAAAACTCCACCCTATCCTTATTAAATTTTTTTGTTTCCGGCGGGATTACCATATAGGCATCTGCAAGGGATGCTCCCCTAATATCTCCGGATCCGTTAGTTATAACCGTCTTCAGCTTATACTCCCCGTTGATCTTTTCAACTTTAGCAGGAACAAAATGGTATCTTTTTGCCTTTCTTTTGGACCTACCCTCCAGTTTCCCGTAGTATTTATGTTCCCATATTTTTTTAAATCCAGTTATTTTTTTTATAATAGGTAAAACAAATACATATAAGGAGAGAATTGTAGAAACCGGATTCCCGGGTAGGCCAAAAATTAATTTATTTCCCTTTTTTGCAAAAAGCTGGGGTTTCCCCGGTTTCATTGCTATTTTGTGCCAGACAGTATCAAATCCGAGCTCTTCAACTATTTCTGGAATATAATCATACTCTCCAGCTGAAACTCCACCGCTTAAAATTACGATATCATTTTCTTTCGTTGCCCTATCAAGTTCTTTTTTTATTTTCTCCTTTGTATCCTTTATTATTCCCCCATAGCAGTGTGTTATGTTTCTTTTATTAAAAAAGGATAATACTGAATAAGCATTTGAATTTCTTATTCCTGATTTGGGTAATATATCATCTGGTTCATAAACCTCATCTCCAGTAGCGTAAAATTTAATTTTTGGATTCTGATAAACCTTAACATACATCCTTCCAGCAGTTGCAATTGTACCTACAGAAAATTCATTAAGATACTCTCCTTCTTTTAATAAAATATCTCCCTTTTTAAAATCTTCACCTTTATATGCAATGTTGCTGCCCTTTTTTTCTTCTCTTTCAACTGTTATTTCTTTTTTCCCATAATTCCCGATGTATTCTCTTCTAATGACAGTATCACAGGAAGATGGAACAGGTGCACCCGTCATTATTTCAACGCATTCATTTTGTTCTAAATCTATATCCTTAAACTCACCTGCTGCTATATTGTCAACTACTCTAAATTTTTTGCTATTATTCAAATCTTCATATTTTAAAGCAATTCCATCCATTGCCGATTTGTCAAATAAGGGCATATCTATATCAGATTTAATATCTTCTGCCAGCACCCTATTATTGGCATTAACAATACTAACTCTTTCTTTACCGTATTCTAAATTTAAATTTTCTATTATATCTATCGCTTTGTTATAATTCATCATCTTTAAAATACCTCCTGAATATTTTATTATTTTCCCTTTTTATTTCTTCTTTATATTTTTTAAATTTTCTTATTACTTTTTTTCCATATTCAGTTAAATGACTGTCTCCACCGTGGGCTCCACCCTTATGACTTATTATTAATTTCTCTCCAATACGCTTTTCCAGTTTTCTTATTATACCCCAGGCGTATCTGTATGAATAACCGAGTTCTTCAACTGCTTTTTTTAATGATCCTTTCTTATCAACCGTTTCAAGAAGCCGAATTCTGCCCTCTCCAAGCAGCTGCTTGCCATCTTTTTCAAGCCAAACTTTAATTTTTGCTTTCATGGTTATATTATATGCTTTGAAAAACACAACGCAAGATAAAAATTACATAGTAATTTTTATCGATTG
>VSIX01000026.1 GCA_008086245.1 Candidatus Mcinerneyibacterium aminivorans | reverse complement strand
CAGAGCCTTTTAAGTACGTTATTTTCCCATTTAATGCAATTATATTAAATACACAGAAAATATAAAACAAGCTTATAAAAAACTTTTTTTTCATAATCTCCCCCTATTGTTAAAAAATATTCTAATTTAAATTATATGTTTTAATTTGAAAGAAATCAAGAAAATCTATCATCCACTATCCATAACCTGTCTTGTAGAGTCTACAATCTGTTTTCAATTTAAACAACTTATGCAAATTTAACTTTTCAAACAAATACTGGGACAAAAATTAAGTTATAACCAAATACTTTCTTCCTTTTGATTTATATGAATAAATTTCAGATACTCCATAAAATGCAAGCAAAAAAAAGCTCTTACCTGCATTGAGAGTTGTCAAATTGAGAATTTAAATTCAGCTTTTGGGAAACAGTACAAAAAACATCTTACTGCAGGCAAGAAAAATGCAAAAACCTTTTGAAAATTTTTCATTATTATCTGCTTGCAAGCTATTCTTTATATTTTTTTATATGCCTTTCTTGACACTTATTAACATCTAGATATAATAGATATGAAAAAATGATTGTTGTAAAAAAAAAGGAGGTTTTTATGTCAAAAAATATTATAATTGCTACTTACAAACCTTTTGCTGAAAAAGCAAAAGAAGCCATGAAAAAAATCTTTGAGGAAGAAGGTTATAATTTAATTAACAAAGAAGAATATGGAGATAAAACATCTAAAGAAAAGTTAAAAAAAGCAGTTAAAAACGCAAATGGAATTATTTGCAGAAGTGACAAAATTGACAGTGAAGTTATTGATGCAGCTAAAAACTTGGAAATAATCGTTCGAGGGGGAGCTGGATATGATAATATTGACACCAAATATGCAGCAAAAAAAGGAATTCCTGTATTTAATTGTCCGGGCCAAAACTCCAATGCCGTAGCAGAGCTGGCATTTGGTATGATGCTCTATATGGCAAGAAACAAATTCACCCCAAAAGCGGGAAGAGAGTTAAGAAACAAAAAAATTGGCATTCATGCATATGGTCATGTAGGAGAGTATATAGCTAAAATAGCTAAAGGGTTTGGCATGGAAGTACATGCTTATGATCCTTTTGTAGAGGATGAGAAAATGAACAAAAACGGTGTTATACCTGAAGAGTCCGCAGATAAGCTATATTCAAAATGTGATTACATTTCTATACATCTACCGAGTAATGAGAAAACAAAAAACACTGTCAACTACGACCTTCTATCCAATTTAAAAAATACGGCAAGGGTTGTAAACACCGCTAGAAAAGCCGTAATTGATGAAGATGCTCTTTTAAGAATTTTTAAGGAAAAGGAAAATTTTTATTATATTTCCGATTTAACTCCTGATATTCATGACACCTTAACCGAAAAATTCCCCGAAAGATATTTTTCTACTCCTAAAAAGATGGGAGCTCAAACTTTAGAAGCAAACATCAAAACAGCAGAACTTGCTGCCAAAAATATTGTTAACTATTTCAAAAACGATGATACAACCCACAAAGTAAATTAAACAATGTTCACACTAAGGGGCATATTTTTTGCCCCTTAGTTTTTAGCTTACTTTTTATTTAAAACTAAATTTTTAAAAATATCGCTAAATTCTTGAATTTTAAGAACTAAGGAGAGAAAAATATAGCTAATAATTCCTGCGATAACAGGCACCAGAACTGATACTATCCTATCACCAATATTTTCTATTTCAAATAATCCAGAAATATGAGAAACAATTAAATACATAACAAAAGAAGCAACAAATGCTTTTATAAATGTAACTCCTATCTCTTTAAAATTTATTTTGAAATATTTTCTATTTGCAATTAATATTAAAAGCACAATATTTACAATACCAGCAATTGAAGAAGCAAGAGCTAATCCAGCTGTTTCCATATGGACAACAAGAATAAAATTCAACACAATATTGACAAGTACTGCCACCACACTTACTTTCAAAGGAATTTGAACTTCTTCTTTTGCATAAAAGAGGGAGGCAGCTATCCTTACTCCTAAAAATCCTATTAATCCTATTAGAAAGTACTGCAGCACATTTGTGACAAGACCTACGTCACTAACATTAAAATTCTTATACTGATAGATTAAACTTATAAAATTATGTTTAATAGCAAAAATACCGAAGGAAATAGGTAGAGACAAATATATTAAAAATCTAAGGAGCCTTTCAAAAATGTTTTTTGATTTTTTAATATTCCCATCTTTTACATGTCTGCTTAATGAGGGAAGCGAGGTGTTAAAAATTGCCACTCCAATAACCCCGATGGGGAACTGTACAATTATTTCAGAATAACGAAATACAGAAATTGCAGCCCCCCCTCTTATAAAAGAGGCCAGGAAAGTATCAATTAAAAAATTAATATTAAAAACTGCCATGCTTAAAGTTGCCGGCAGCATCATCTTAAAAATCCTTTTGATCCCTTCTGTTTTTAAATTAATATTAAAGGAAAATTTAAAGTTATACCGTTTTCTTATTAAAAAATACTGATATAAAATAATAACTATACCTGCAATTATGTAAGCATATCCTACCTTAAAGCCAACATCTTTTAGGCTATCTCCCATTCTGGAAAAATACACAAGAGAAAATATTACAAAAATATTTAGAATTATTGAGTTTGTCGCGGGAAGCAAAAAACTCCCATTAGCATGAAACAACCCCATAAAGATTGCAATTATAGGCATAGAAAATAAAAAAAGTATTGTAATTTTAGAAAGACTAACCCCAAATAAAAATGCTTCCGGAGAAGAAACGGCCAATCCGTGTGTAATTACAGACAGGATATCTCCCATGAAAATCTGGGCAAATATTATAATAATTATTACTAATACTGAAATAGAGGATATTAGATTGGAAATAAAGAAATTTACTCTTTTTAATTCATATTTTTTGTCCATTGCTGTATAAACAGGAACGAAAAAAGCATCCAGTGCCGACTCCCCTAAAATCCTTCTCAACTTATAAGGAATCATAAGGGCAAGAGTAAAAGCAGAAGCAAGAGGGGATACCCCGAAATAGGAGGCAATTAAAATATTTCTTAAAAGTCCCAGTAGTTTGCTCGAAAATATTATAGCTGATTGAAAAAAAGCGGAACGAAATATGTTAATTTTTTTCTTCATATTATCTTTCTGTTCTCCATCTATTTGCAAGCCAGTTCCATTGAGTGGGATGTTTGTGTATAATTCTTTCCTGTATGTCAATAATTTTCTGTAAATTATATTTTATATTTTTCTCTCTGGATTTAAATTTTTTCTCCGGGTAGAAAGGTTTTTCAAAAAATGCTTTTATATCACCATTTTTATCTCTTAGGGTGTATGTAAAACATATAATAGAATTTGTTTTTAGAGCTATAGCTACAGGCCCCTGTGGAGTAGAGCATTTTCTACCCATAAATTCAGTTGTAACTCCCGAAATCCCTCCATCCTGGTCATTCAAAAACCCTACCCCATATCCTTTTTTTAAAAGCTTGAGAACTTTAAAAGCAACAGCTCCCTCCCTGTAAACTATTTTTAATCCAGATTTTTTTCTCATATTGCTAATAATTTTTTCTGTAAAAGGATTATTTTGTCTTCTCGCTATTGCAGCAAGCTTATAATCATATGCTACAGCCTGTCCCAGGATTTCCCAATTACCAATATGAGCCAATACAAATACTATTCCATCTTTTCTATGATTTTCATACAAATCTTTTAATACCTCTTTGTTTTCAAACTGCAGATGCTTTTTTATTTTTTCTTCATTCATTTTCATAAGCTTAATCATCTCAATATATGTTTGAATATTTTGCAAAAAAACTTCATTCATGAAACTTTTTAAAGTATATCCTCTTTTTTTAAAATTTAAATTAGATTCTTTTATATTTTCCTCTGTAATCCTTTTGTAATTTCCTATGATATAAAGAAGTGGTTTAAAAACTTGTGCCTGTAATCTATTATACTTCCAGGGAAAAATATTAATCAAAAAAGCAAAGACCTTTAAAAATATAAACTCAACAATATACTGTATTTTTTTCATTTTATTCCAAATACTTTTTTATAACTTCTTTATACTTTTTAACAGCCCCTTTATTTTCGAGAATGCACTTTTTTGCATTGCTTGAAAATTCCATTCTTATTTTCCTGTTATTCAAGAGCAAGGATACCTTTTCATATATATTATCTTTTTGGGCTTCAATAATTGCATCCTTTGATCTAAAATAATCGTATATCTCCTGAAAATTGTACATATAAGGACCAACAATAATAGGTTTTTCCCATATGGCAGGTTCTATAATATTGTGCCCCCCCTGATCAATCCAGCTTCCCCCCACTAAAACTATATCGGCAAACTTATAAAGAACATCAAGCTCCCCCATTGTATCCCATAAAATAACATTTTTATCCCAATCAAGTTGTCCGGAACTTCTTTTGGAATAGGAAAGGTTAAGCCCTTTTAAAACTTCAACTATTTCATCTATTCTATCTATATGTCTTGGAGCCAGTATAATACTTACTTCATCTTTTAATTTTTTTAACTGTTTTAAAATAATTTTTTCTTCATTGGGATGGGTTGAACCTACAACGATATTTTTCTTTTTATTGCCGGATTTAAAAAATCTTTTTATTTTTTGAATACGTTTATCATCGGACCCTTCGGGGTCATAAACATCAAATTTAATATTGCCAAAAACTTCAATTTTTTCTTTTTTCGCACCACAATTCATAAAATGCTGCTTTTCTTTTTCACTGGTTACAAGAAGTTCATCATACATGCTAAAAATATGTTTAAATAAAAACCCAAACCTCTTATATGTTTTATAATCTTTTGGAGGCATTCTTCCATTTATTAATATAGTAGGAATATCTTTTAAATATGCCAGCCTTATAAGCTGTGGCCAAATTTCAGTTTCTACAATTATTAAAGCTTTAGGTTTTAATATTTTAAAAATTCTATTTAAAGGAATTATAAAATCAACCGGCATATAAAAAAGATCAACTTCATCTTGAAAATGTTCTTTTATCATTCTATATCCTGTTTCCGTTCCAACTGATATTGTAATCTTATGATCGTCAAGAAGCCTTTCAATTACAGGAACGGCAACTTTAGCCTCTCCTGCCGAAACACAGTGAAACCATAAAACATTTTTGTTTTTTAATATTTTCTTTGGGATAAAACCTATTCTTTGATATAAACCATGTTTGTCTTTTCCGGTTATATAGGCTCTTATAAAAAAATAAGGAAACAATATAAAAATAACTATAAGAATTAAAACATTATAAATTATAAAAAATAGAGAGAACATATCAGGTTTGATCCCAATATTTCTTTGCTTTTCTTTCAGCATTTAAAACTATTTCTAGAGATTTCAAGTTCTGCTCCGGAGTAAACTGAGATTTCTCTTTTCCCTTAACTGCATTTATAAAATGTTTTATTTCAAGTTTTAATGGGTTATTTTTTTCGATAAGAATTTTTTCAACATTGGTATCAATTACTTTTCTAATCTTGCTATCATCACTATCTTTGGACTTCCCTCTGCGATAAATATAAATATCTTCATCAGAATAATCCAGATATATATATTTATCTGGCATGGTTAAATCAAGAGTTCTTATTTTCTTCTGAGTAATTCTACTTGCACTTACAGTTGCAAAAGAACCATTCTCAAATAACAGCTGTACATTTGCTATATCCTCATAATCAGTATATACTTTTTTCCCATAAGCACTTATATCTACAACCTTTGATTCCATTATATTTAACATTATATCAATATCATGTATCATTAAATCCAGTATAACACCGGAGTGTCTAATTTTATCCCCCTGGGGGCCTAATCTTTTTGCCCGTAAAGATATTGGTTTTAAATCATGTGAAAATTTCATTAGTTCAACAACTGCCGAGTTAAATCTCTCTACATGGCCTACATGAAAAGACAGGTTTTTCCTTTTTGCTATTTCAATTAATTTTTTTGCTTCATTAAGATTATCAGTCATAGGTTTCTCTAACAAAATATCAACACCTGCATTTAAGCACCCTTTAGCCACTCTAAAATGCTCATCCGTTGAAACCGCGATATTGACCGCATCAACTTTTTTTAAAAGCTTTTTGTAATCATAATAAGCAGTAGTATTATATTTATCAGCGATAAAATCTGCTCTTTTTTTTCTAATATCACAGACCCCAACAAAGTCTATATGGTCTCTCAGCATATTACAAATTCTTGCATGGTAGTTTCCCATATGACCAACGCCAATAACTCCAAGTTTTATTTTGCTCATTTTCTATTCTCCCCTCCCAAAATTATATCCGCTGCTTTTTTAATAGCTCCTTCCGGTTTTAATTTGTTTTTTATTGCTTTTAATTTGTCCTTTGTTTTTTTGTAAAAATTTCTATCCTCAGCAAACCTATTTATCCACTCAATAATATTTTCCACAGTAAAATCATCCTGAAGAAGTTCCGGTACTATCTCTTCGTTCTCGAGAATGTTGGGCATCCCCACATAATTAACTTTAATTAGTTTTCTGGCAACCCATGCTGAGAGCTTGGAAATTTTATAAGTTATTATCATAGGTTTTTCATAAATAGCAGCTTCAAGTGTTGCTGTTCCCGAGGATAATACAATTATATCAGAAATTTTCATTATATCATTGCTTTTATTAACAAATGTTTTTACAAAATCAGGAACCCTGCTGCTGTATTTGTTATAGAAATACTCTGAGGAAAAAGGCATTAAAAATATATATTTATTTTTTAGCTTTTTTGCCACTTCAACATATTTCGGTAGCAGCTTTTTTAACTCTTGATCTCTAGACCCCGGTAAAAGTGCTATTTTTATTTTATCATTCTTAACATTTAGATCTATTTTAATATCCTCCAGTGTTTTTTCATGCTTTAGTTCGTCCAGTAAAGGGTGTCCAATATATTCCACCCTAACATCTGCATCTTTATAAAAATCATATTCTTTTCTGAATGTGGCCAGAATATAATCCAAATTTTCCACCATTTTGTTTTTTTTCTTTTTTCCCCATAACCACAATTGCGGAGCAAAATAATAAAAAGTAGGGATATCCAGCTTTTTCGCAAATTTCGCAAGTTTTAGATTAAAACCCTGATTGTCTATTAAAACTATCTTGTCAGGAGGATTTTTTTTTAAAAATTTCTTTACCTGGTATAATGATTTTATATTTTCATAAATGAAAGGAATACCTTCCAGAAGGCCCACACTGTTTTTATCTGTCAGATCTTTAATTATTTTTACTCCGGCACGGGACATGTTTTCTCCTCCAACGCCAGCTAATTTTATTTCTTCTTTTTTCGAAAGTAATTCTTTAGCTAGATAAGCTCCATGAACATCCCCGGATATTTCTCCTGCAGATAAGAAAATCTTTTTCATTTTAGTTCCCTCTTAAAAGTAATCCTCTTTCCGATTTTTGTACAAAATTAACAAAGTGTTTTACTTCTTCAAAATCGTATATTTTCATCTGTTTCAACTCTGATATTATTTTTTTCTTTCTTTTTTTATCTAAGGCAACTCTTAAAGCCCTTTTTAGAGCATTCCTGGTTTCCTTAGAAACTCTATTCCTTCTCAACCCCACTATGTTTAATCCATAAACATTACAGGGATTGCCATCAACAAGTGTAAAAGGAAGAACATCCTGTGTAATTTTTGATCCCCCGCCAATCATTGTCATTTTCCCTATTTTAACAAATTGATGTACTAAAGTACTCCCTGATATAAAAGTATCATCTTCAATTTCTACATGTCCACTTATCCCGGCGTAATTGACAATGGTATTTCTATTCCCCACCCTGCAATCATGAGCAAGATGCGAGTATGCCATAAGAAAGTTTTCATCTCCCACTACTGTACTTTCATTTTCCTTTGATGATCTATGAACAGTAACATACTCCCGTATTATGTTATTGTTTCCGATTTTCACCCAGGTTTTCTCACCATTGTACTTTACATCCTGGGGTGGCCCTCCTAAATAAGCATAGGGATGTATGATATTGTTTTTCCCCAGTTCAACATAACTGTTTATTTTTACATTTGATTTTATTTTTGTTTCATCCCCGATTTTAACATTATCTCCTATTATAGCAAAAGGCCCTATTTCAACATTTTTTCCAATTTTAACATTATCCCCTATTATAGCGGTAGAATGTATGTTATTAGACACAAATTCCTCCTTTAAGATTTATCAAAAGCTCCAACGGTTAAGGAGCCTGTAGTAACTACTTTGGAATCAACTTTTGCTTTTCCTTTTAATTTTAATACAATCCCTTTTTTTAACCTTTTTTCCTGTACTATCTCAACATCCAGCATCATAGAATCTCCGGGTTTTACAGGTTTTTTAAACTTCACCTTTTCAATCCCCATAAAATATGTATCTTTTTCTTCCTTTTTAAACCCTCGACCGTTATGTAAAAGAACAGCTGCCGCCTGGGCCATTGATTCCACAATTAATACCCCGGGGAATATAGGATTATCTGGAAAATGCCCCTGAAATATTGGCTCATTATATGTAATATTTTTTTTAGCAACAACCGAGTTTTCGTTTATTTCTTCAATTCTATCAATAAGTAAAATAGGATATCTGTGTGGCATAAAATCTAATATTTCTCTTATATCAATTGAATCCATTGGTTTCCTCCATTATCTTCTTCATAAAAAGACCATTATGATAGTGACCGCTTCTTTTAATGACAAACTCGCCTTTTATTTTTTTTCCTAAAAGGGCCATGTCCCCTATAAAATCAATTATCTTATGTTTAACAAGTTCATTGGCAAGTCTAAAATCGGTTTTATAAGGAGATCCTTCCCTGATAATTAAAACATTTTCCAGGGAAGCACCTCTGGCAAGGTTGTTTTTCTTCAAATATTCAATCTCTTTCCAAAACCCAAAGGTTCTGGCTTTTGAAAAATTTTCATAATTCTTTTTATTAACAACTACTGACTCTTTTTCATTATCAACATTAAATTTTGTTCCATCAAATAAAAAATTAATTTTATAATTTTTGCACGGATAAGCCTTAATTTCAACGCTTTTTTTTCGATAAACTATTTTTTTCTTTATGCTCAGAACTTCTTTCTCCCCCTCTTTTTTTTCTATTCCAGCATCTTTTATTTTATGAAAAAAAGGATAGCTGCTACCGTCAAGAATCGGTATCTCGGTTCCTTTAACCACCTCTATTAAACAATCATCAATGCCCAAAACGTATAGGGCAGAAAGAAGATGCTCTACAGTTTCAATCTGCTGTGAATTTCTTTTTAATATTGTACCTCTCCGGCTGTCCATTTTATAATCAATATAAGCTGGAATTCTTACTTTTTTTCTTAAAAAATTTATTCCCTTTTTTTTATAAGGATGTAGAATAATTTTGCTTTCTTCCCCGCTATGTAAGCCTATTCCCTGGAAATTAATTTTATTTTTTACTGTTATCCTCATAATTTTCTATTTTCTTTTCAAGATTCTTTATTTTTTTCCACATTTTTTCAAGCTTACTTTGATATGCCATCATTCTGTATTGCTTTTTCATTTTTCTGGCAGGAGTTCCGCTGTACACACCAGTTTCCTGAATATCTCCGGCAACGCCAGATTGTGCTGTTAGCACAACATTATCGGTAATTGATACATGGTCCCCTATTCCAACCTGGCCAGCCAAAACAACCCAGTTCCCGAGCTCACTGCTCCCAGCTATTCCCGACTGAGCCGCAATTCTTGTATTTGCTCCTATTTTTACATTGTGGGCAACCTGAACCAAATTGTCAATTTTGACATTGCTCTTTATTAGTGTTTCACCAAGAGTAGCCCTGTCAATGGTGCAGTTAGCCCCAATTTCAACATTATCTTCAATTACAATTTCACCGATTTGGGGAATTTTTGTCAATTTGTTGTTGCTATCATCATATCCATATCCATCGGCTCCTACTACTACACCGCTGTGTATTATACAATTTTTTCCAATAGTAATGTTCTTATAAATAGAAGTCAATGCCTTAACTTCCGTATTATCTCCAATAACGGTATTGGACCCTATATAGCTATTCCCATGAATAATCACATTTTCTCCAAGAACAACATTGTCCTCTATTATCACAAAAGGTCCTATATAAGCTGTTTCAGCAATTTCACAGCTTTTGCCTATAACAGCTTTTGAAGAGATTCCCTTTTTTGATTTTTTTTCAGAACAACCTCGAACAAGATCAAAAAACAGCCCTCTTGGATTATCAACAACCGCCTGGGGAGAGCCTGTATCTATTTCAGTATTTGTAATAATCAATCCGACATTTTTTTTCTTAACTTTTTCATGTAATTCTTCTTTTTCTACAAAGACAATACTGTTGTTGTCGGCTTTTTCCACAGTGCTGAAATTGTTAAGCATTTTGTCTTTTTTCAGGTTAATTATATCTATCCTGTGGTCTTTTTGCAGCTTCCCAAGCGTTAGTCTGAAATTCATTTCCTGTTCAACCTTTCGATAACAATATCTGTAATTTCAAAATTGGAGTCATTATATATAACTGCTTCCTTAGTAACCACCATTTTAAGATTCTTTTCCTTAGAAATATTGCTTACAATTGCTTTGATTTTTTCCATTACAGGCTTTAACAATTCGCTTCTTCTCTGTTCGGATTTCTGCATCATTTGTTCTCTCATACTATTAAACCTCTGTTGTTTTTGCATCAACTCTTGTCTTTTCTTTTTTACTTCCTCTTCACTTAAAAATGCAGATTGTTCCTTCAATTCTTTTTGCAATTTAAGCAGCTCATCATATTTAGATTTCATTTGTTGCTGCATCTCCTGAGTTTCCTTTTGAAAAACCTCCTGAGCTTCCTGTGCTTCCTTAGACGCATCAAAAACTCTCTGGATATCAACTACTCCTATTTCCTGTGCAACAACAAACGATAAGCTTAGTCCAATAATTAATGTTAACATTATCAATTTCTTCATTATAACCTCCTAGTTATTATATTTTCTACTCTAAAATTCTCCTCTAAAAATACCAAAATGGAACTTCCAGTTTTCTGTATCAAACCCATATGCATATTCAAGAGTTACCGGGCCCATTGGAGTTCTTACTTTGACTCCAATACCTGCCCCATCTTTCATCTCTCTAAAGTTGAAATCGCCTATGTTTTCCCAGGCTTTTCCAACATCCCAAAACACATATCCGGTTAATCTATTTTTTACCAAAGGAGCTTTATATGTAAGAGTATTTATTAAATAAAAATTCCCTCCTGTGATGTATCCACTTTCATTTTTTGGAGAAAGGTATTTATCATCATATCCTCTTACCCCATAAGTACTTCCTCCAACAAAAAATCTTTCATAATGTGGAACTTCTCTGGAAGGACTTAGTTTTTCTGCTGCTCCAATTTCAAGTTTGTTCGAAAGAACCAGCTTCCAAAATGATTTAAAGAACCAGTTTGTTGAGGCTTTATATTTATGATAGTTAATATCTCCACCAAGAAATTTGCCTCCCAGTTCGGCTGTAAACTCATTATGGGTTCCCTCTGTTGGTTCAAATTTATTGTCTCTTGTATCTCTTTCAAAAGTAATTGAAGCGCTGCTTCTTGTTTCCTCTCTTGAGCTAACATCTTCCTCTGCTGATTGAATAATATTTTCCAGCTGTATACGTTCATATTTATATGAAATATATCCAGTAGTGAAAAGGGACAAATTTCTACCAAGTGTTAACTGCCCCCCGTTTCTAAAAATATCATATTCATCATAAACATTCAATTTTCTGTATCCACTTACTGAAACATATGTATTTGTATTCATAAAATAGGAATCAGTAAGTCCAAGCTCAAAAGTTTTTCTTTTTTTTCCATAATCCACCTGAATATTACCTTTGATCCCTCTCCCCATTATATTTTTTTCTTCATATTTCAAAAACATTGCAAACCCGGAAACTCCATTATAGGTTCCACCAAAATTTATAGATCCCGTACTTTTCTCCTTTACTTTTACGGTTAAATCCATAATGTTTGGATTGTTGTTTTGAGGTTGGGGAAGAATTTTTAAATCTTCAAAGTAACCTGTATTGTATAATCTTCTCTGGCTTAATACCAGACGGTTCCTTTTAAACTTTTCCCCGGGTTTTAGTAAAAGTTTTCTTAAGATTACACTATCAAAGGTTTTGGTGTTACCCTTTATTTTTATATCTCCAACCTTGATAGGATTTCCCTCATTTATATTAATGGTTAAATCTAGCTCTTCCCCTTTGAAATTATATTCAGGTTCTATTGAAGCAAACAAATAACTTTTATCTCCATATTTTTCAGCTAAATTCTGTTTGGTCTTTTCCCATTCTTCTCCTGTATAAAATTCTCCCACCTCAAGCTCAACAAGTTTTTTTAATTCATTCTCTTCAAACAAGCTATTGCCTTTAAAAGAAAAGTTTTTTAACCTGTACCTATTTCCTTCATTTAAGGAGATAAAAATATCTGCTCTTTGTCGTTCTTTATCAATTTCTACTTCATAGTTTTTTATCTGATAGTTAAAATATCCAAGCTTTTTCAACTTATCCTTTATTCTGGTCATATCTTCTTCCAGTTTTTTGCGATCCAGCTTAGGGTGCTTCCACCATCTTGATTCTTCCGTTTCCATAGCTTTTTTCAACTCATCGGGATCTACAGAATCAATTCCTTTGAAAACAATTTTCCCTATAGATATCTTTTTTCCTTCTTTTATGCTTATCTCAACATCCACACCTTCTTCTGTTTTATCAGCCCTGGTAATTACTTCTACAGAAGCATATCCCTTTTTCTGATATTTCTTTGTCAGCTGATATTTAATTTTATGCAAAAACATTTTATCAAATGGAACATCTCTCGTTAAGAATGGAATTTCGGAAAGGATTTCTCCATCATCAAAAACTTTATTGCCCTTTATTTTTATATCATTTATAAAAGGCCGTTCTTTTACAATATATTTAATTATTGCGCCTGATGCTGATTCTTTTATGTCAACCTTAATGTTTTCAAAGTATCCCAGCTCATACAGGTTTCTGATATCCTGCTGAAGCTGCATGGAGGAAAAAGCTTTACCCTCTCCCATATTAATAATAGATAAAAAGAAATCTCTCTCTAAATTTTTTAAACCCTCTATTTTAATTTCTTTAATAGTTTGTGAGCATATGATACCAACAAACAGTAATATTATCAAAAATAAACTAATCAGCTTTTTCATCAACTTGTTCTACTTCCTCCTTTTCCAATCCTCTTAAAATCGAATCTTTTGCTCTTTCTGTTATGACATCTCCATCTTCCATTTTAACTTTTATAGTATCTCCTTCAACAAATTTATTTTTCAATATTTCAAGAGCTAAAACATCTTCAATATGTTTTCTTATACTTCTTCTTAAAGGTCTTGCCCCGTATTCTTTATTAAATCCTACTTCAATCAAATAATCCTTAACTTCAGAATCAACTTCTAGATACATATTTTTTTCTTTTAATCTTTCTTTCACTTCATCGAGATTTAATTCAATTATTTCTCTAATTTCTTCTTTTCCTAAAGTATTGAATACGACAAGTTCGTCCAGTCTATTTAAAAATTCAGGATTAAATTTTTTCTTGGCTTCATTAAGAACCGTGTCTCTCATTTTTTCATAATCAATTTCATCTGATGATTCAGAAAATCCAACCCTTTTATTATTCCATATATATCTTGCTCCAATGTTTGAAGTCATAATTATAATAGTATTCTTAAAATCAACCATCCGTCCAAGGCTATCTGTCAAATGACCATCTTCAAAAACCTGAAGTAAAATATTAAAAACATCAGGATGTGCCTTCTCAATCTCATCAAGAAGAATTACTGAATAGGGTTTTCTTCTAACCTTTTCTGTCAGCTGCCCCCCTTCTTCATAACCAACATATCCCGGCGGAGCTCCAGTTAATCTGGATACCGAAAATTTTTCCATGTATTCAGACATATCTACTCTGATTAGAGCATTCGAATCATCAAACATAAATTCGGCAAGAACCCTGGCAAGTTCGGTTTTTCCGACACCTGTAGGTCCTAAAAACATAAAAGCCCCAATAGGTCTGCTTGGATCCTTAAGTCCGGCTCGTGTTCTCCTTAAAGCGTTTGCTACTACTTTTATAGCCTGGTCCTGCCCAACAATCTGTTTGCGGAGTTCTTCTTCAATTTTTAACAACCTTTCGGTTTCAGCTTCTTCAATTTTTGCGATAGGGATACCAGTCCATTTAGAAATTAATATTGCCACATCTTCTCTTTCAACCTTTTTCTCCTTATCGTCCTGATTTTGCTCCCAATCAGTTTTTAGTTCTTTTTGTTTTTCTTTTAATTTCTTTTCTCTATCCCTAAAAAAGGCTGCTTTTTCAAAATTTTGCATCATAATAGCATTATTTTTATCTTTATTTAATTCTTTTATTTTTTGCTTTAAATCCACGATATCTTTAGGCATTTTAGATAATGTTAGCCTTACCATAGAGGCTGCCTCATCTATCAAATCAATTGCTTTATCAGGCAAAAACCTGTCTGAAAGATATCTTTCGGATAATCTTGCAGCAGCTAAAACTGCCTCATCTGTTATCTTCACTGCATGGTGTACTTCATACCGATCTCTTAATCCAGACAAAATATCTATTGTTTCTTCTACAGTAGATGGTTCAACAAGTACCTGCTGAAATCTTCTTTCTAGAGCTGCATCTTTTTCTATATATTTTCTATATTCATCAAGAGTTGTAGCTCCAATACACTGAATTTCTCCTCTGGCAAGTGATGGTTTTAATATATTAGAAGCATCAATGGCTCCTTCTGCAGCCCCGGCCCCTACTATGGTATGCATCTCATCAATAAATACTATTATTTCCTCTGAATTCTGAATTTCATTTAGAAGTGATTTCAATCTTTGTTCAAATTGGCCTCTGTATTTTGTTCCGGCAATAATTGAAGGAAGATCAAGAGAAATAAGTTTTTTCCCCTGCAAAATAGAAGGAACATCATTTTCAACAATTCTTTGGGCCAGGCCTTCAACAATTGCTGTTTTGCCGACTCCTGCTTCTCCTATTAATACCGGATTGTTTTTCTTTCTTCGACCCAAAATCTGCATCAACCTCTCTATTTCTGTATCTCTGCCAATTACGGGGTCGAGTTTTCCTTTTGAAGCCAGTTCTGTCAAATTTCGACTATACTCCTCCAGTGAAGGATTTTTTCCTTTTGTACTTTTTGATCTTCTTCGCCCTTTGAACATATCCTTTTTTTCCATATCCCCGCTAAGAAGACTAATTATTTCTAATCGAATTTTTTTTGCTGTTAAACCATTGTTTTTTAAAACTTTTGCTGCTATTCCATCTCCTTCAAGAATTAGACCAAGCAGAATATGCTCCGTTCCAACAAAGTTATGTCCCATTTTTCCCGCTTCTCTTACAGCAAGTTCTAAAACCCTTTTTGATCTTGGAGTTAGCTGTATTTCATGATCTGCATCTACATCTTCATTTTCCTTAATGAGATATGATTTTACCGATTCCTTCAAATCCCCTATTTCAACTTCCAGTCTTCTTAATACAATAACTCCTATGCTGGCACCTTCTCTAAGAAGCCCTAGCAAAAGATGTTCAGTCCCTATAAAATCATAATTTAGTTTAGCTGCCTCTTCACGGGCATAAATTATAATTTTTCTGGCTCTTTCACTAAATTTATCATACATATTACTTTTTTTCTCCTCTCCACAAATTTTTACCCCGGAGGGTATAAATATTATTGCAGTAGTTTGCCACCTTTGGATTATGTGTTACCATCACCAGCGACAGCTTTTTCTCCTTTTGTATCTTTATTAAAAAATCAAGTATTTTCTTTGCATGTTTTTGGTCCAGATTTCCTGTAGGTTCATCAGCAAGTAAAATCAAGGGATCTTTTAATAATGCCCTTGCAACGGCTACTCTTTGTTTTTCACCTCCGGATAAATATACTGCTGTCTGATTCTTTCTATCTTTTAACCCCAAAAAATCTATCATTTCTTCACATTTTTTTTCTGCTTGTTTCTTATTATAATACATTTCAGCCACAAAATAAAGATTTTCCCACAGAGTCATATCGTTAAACAGCTGAAAAAATTGAAAGATAAACCCAATGTTTCTTTTAATAAATTCTGCCCGCATCGTTTCATTTAAATCTGAAACTTTTTTGTCATTTATTAAGATTTCTCCTTCAGTAGGTTTTGTAAGAAGCCCCAGAAGATATAAAAAGGTCGATTTGCCTACTCCTGATTCGCCAAGCACAGCTGCGGAATCTCCTTTCTCAAGCTGCCAATCAACTCCTTCCAGAACCTTTACATTTTCTCCCTCTGAAAAATATGTTTTTTTTAAATTTTTTGTTTTAATAACATTTTTACTCATAACGCAGTGCCTCAACTACATCCATTTTTGCAGCCTGTTTTGCAGGCAATATTGATGCCAAAAAGACTATCACTAATGCAACAACCCCAACCAGAAAAAAGTTCCAGAAAGAAAAAGAAACCTGAAGTGTTGTTGAATAATAAATATCTGCAGGTAATATTTCAATTTCTGCAATTTTTATAAAATAACATATTATAAGTCCAACTATTTCTCCTAAAACTATTCCTATGCTTCCTATAATCATACCATTAAATAAAAAAATTCTCTTTATTTTATCCGGGCCAAATCCCAGCGATTTCAAAATTCCGATTTCCTTTGTTTTCTCTTTCACCAGGGTAAGAAGCGAAGCAACAATATTAAAAGAAGCAACAAGGACAATTAAAGTTAAAATTATAAACATCGTCTTTTTTTCAAGTTTCATGGCTGAATATAGGGATCGGTTCATTTTAAACCAATCTCTGGCTATAAATTTATCATTTACATTTTTATTAATTTTAGCAGCAATCCCAGAAGCATTACTAATGTCTTTAATTCTTACACCTATCCCGCTAACCCCCTCTTTAGAGAGAAATTTTTTTGCCGTTTCTAAATTCATATATATTAATGAAGTATCGTATTCATACATCTTACTTTCAAAAATACCCTTTATTTCAAAAACTTTCACCTTGGGAAGCAATCCAACAGGTGTGACTTTGCTACCCTGGGGGGAAAGAATCTTAACTTTATCATTTATTTCTACATTTAAAAATCTTGCAAGCTCAACCCCGATAGCTATTCCACCTTTTTCTATGGTACCTTTTTTCATAATTTTCCCATACTTGGTTACTTTTTTTTCTTCTTCAGGGGAAACTCCTCTTATACTAACACTGTAGGTTCTTCCTCTCTTCATTATTAATCCTTCTCCCGTTATAAAGGGAGCTGTAGAAAGAACTTTTTTTTCTTCTTCCACCTTCTCGACAAGGGATTTATAATCCGAAATCTCTTCTCCAAATTTGTTTTGAACAATGATATGGGAATTCACCCCGATTATTTTATCCATCAAATCTTTTTCAAACCCATCCATTACTGAAAGGACCACTGTTAAGGCCATTACTCCCACAAAGATACCAACTATCGAAATGAGTGTAATGCTGGAAAGAAGTTTGTTGGACTTCCTTCCTTTTAAATATTTTCTGGCTATCCAGAAAGGTAAATTCATTTATTTCACTTATCCTTCAGATGAGGGAAAAAGATTACATCTTTAATAGATTTAGAATTCGTAAAAAGCATTACCAGCCTATCAATTCCTATTCCTACCCCTCCTGTAGGGGGCATTCCATATTCCAAAGATCTAATAAAATCCTCATCCATTCTTTGTGCCTCTTCATTTCCTTCAACAAACTTTTTTTCCTGTTTTTGAAATCTTTCTCTCTGATCATGGGGATCATTTAACTCCGAAAATGCATTTGCAATCTCCCAGCCGTTCATAAACAGTTCAAATCGTTCAACAAAATCTCCTTTTTGTGCATCTCTTTTTTTCTTTGCAAGAGGAGACACCTCTATGGGAAAATCAATTATAAAAGTTGGATTTATTAAATTGTCTTCAACTAAAAGCTCAAAAATCCTATAAATCAACTCGCCTCTGGAACTATTATCCAGTTCAGCCTTTTCATCCTCCCTGAGAATAATGTTTTTTAATTTGTCATTTTCCTTATCATCTATTTTTATATCAGCATATTTTTCAATGGCTTTCTTCATCGACAATCTTTCCCAATCCCCACTTAGATCAATTTCTCTTTCATCATATTCTATAATCCCTGAATCAAAACCGATTGTTTTTACAAGATATTTTATCATCCCTTCGGTATAATTCATCATATCGAACAAATCGTTGTATGCAGCATAATACTCCATCAGGGTAAATTCGGGATTGTGCTGACGATCTATTCCCTCATTTCTGAAGACTTTTCCTATTTCAAAAACTTTTTCAAACCCGCCAACTATTAATCTTTTTAAGTAAGTTTCCAGCGAAATTCTCAAATAAAAATCTTTATCCAGAGTTTTATGTTTTGTAATAAAAGGAGTTGCATTTGCTCCTCCATATATGTCCTGAAGAACCGGAGTTTCCACTTCTATATAATTGTTTTCCTCCATATACTTTCTTATATTAGAAAGAATTTTACTTCTGGTTTTAAAAGTTTCTTTCACATCATCATTAACAATTAAATCAACATACCTCTGACGGTATCTTATTTCTTTATCCTGAAGTCCATGAAACTTTTCAGGAAGAGGCCTAAAAGATTTTGTTAAAAGGTCAAACTTCTTCACTACTATTGTTAATTCATTTGTTTTGGTTCGAAAAAGCGTACCCTCAACTCCAACTATATCTCCTATATCCAATTTTTTAAAAAGGGAGAATTTTTCATCTCCAACAAAATCTTTTCTAAAATATAGCTGAATCTCCCCTGACTCATCTTTTAAATCTGCAAAACCACTTTTACCATGCAATCTTTTGATCATTATCCTACCTGCTGTTTTTGCAAATCCAGATTCTTTTTGCTTCACATCCTTATATTTATTTTGAATTTCATCTATTGATTGTTTCTTATCAAAATTATATTTAAATAAATTATGCCCGTCTTTTTTTAGTTCTTCTGCTTTTTCTAACCTTTGTTTTATCAAAATATTTATGTCTTCCATAAAATCCTCCTTATAATAAACTTACAAGTAAAAATATAATTATTATTTAAAAAAGTGTCAAGCTTTTTCGAACTATATTAAGAAAGAGTAGAATAAATGATATCAATTAGATTATCAAAATCAAACGGTTTAAATACAATATCTTTTATAAATGAGTATTTTTCCACAATTTCTTCGACATTTTCTTTTATATATCCGGAACTTAAGAGGATAGGAGTTCTTGAGTTTTTGCTATTAATTTCCTCCACAAAATGTTTTCCATCCATTTTCGGCATAACCCAGTCCAAAATTATCAAATCAAAATTTTTCTCCCCCACTTTTTTTAAACCCTCCTGCCCGTTAAAAGCAACATCAACTTCGAAATTTTCCCGTTCAAGCAGTGGTTTTAGACTTTCAACTATCATCTCTTCATCATCAATTAGCAATAATTTGTATTTTCCCCCCTCGTTCTCCCTCTTTTCCTTTACTTTTTCTTCTTTTTTTTCTTTATTCTTTGAAAGGGGGATATATAAAGAGAAAACTGTGCCTTCATCAACTTCCGATCTGACCGAGATAGCTCCTCCAAGATTGTTTATACGCTCATAAACAATTGCCAGCCCCAGCCCCGTTCCCTTTTTATTATCTTTATTTTTGGTAGTAAAAAAAGGATCAAAAATCTTATTCACAATTTCTTTAGGGATACCTTTTCCATTGTCTATGATTTCAAGCAAAACATAAGCCCCTGTTTTATCTACACCCAGGTCTTTTTTCTGTTCTTTATTTAAATACACTTTTTCGGTTTTTATTTTTATTTCTCCATTCTGCTTATCACCAATAGCATCTCTTGCATTTAAGATTAAATTTAATAAAATTTGTATAAGAATATTTTCCTCTGCATAAAGTATTAAATCTTCTTCAGTATCCTTTTTATAGTTTAAATTAATATTTTTCGAAATAGAGTGTTTTGCTATTGAAAATGCACTTTCTATCACATGATTAAGAGCTATTACCTCTTTTTTTGTTGAATTTTCGCTACTAAAAAGCAGTATCTGATTTACAAGATCCTTTGCCTGATTAAGAATTCTTTTTATCTTTTTTACATATTTAATATTTTTTTTCTCTTCAATATTTGTTTCCAGCAATTCAACATAAGAAAACAATCCTGCCAGAATATTGTTAAAATCATGTGCTATTCCGCCTGTTAGCAGGCCAACTGTTTCCATTTTTTGAGCTCTCAAATATTTTTTCTCTACCTTTTTTAACTCTGTAACATCAACCATTTGCACAATCATTAACTTATCTTTTTCTTCGATATTATGTTCCGGGTAGATATTTATTGAATAATACGAATTGTTTATCTGTATTTCTTTTAAATAAACATTTTTGGTTTTATCCATAGCCTCATCTATATGTTTCTCTATTTTTTTATATACTTTTAAATTCTTTATATTTTCATTGTCTTTAACAAACTTCTCTTTAAAGCTGTTATTAACTGCAAAGATTTTTTTGTTATGATTAAGAGCTAAAATAGGATTAGGAGAAGAATTGATAATATTGTAAAAATGCTGCTGCATCTCCTTAATCTCTTTTAATTGAGTATCAAATACTTTTATAATTTTTTTTATTAATATTCTCATTATCGAAAGCGTTAAAAGTAGAATTATCCCTAAGAACCCCACCCATTTTGCAAGCTGAAGAAAAATGTCTTGTTTGTTTATAATTACAATCAATTTCCCAATTTTCTCATTTTTATATTTAATTTCTTTTCTTTTAATGGTATACCAGAAACTTTTTTGATATTTCTTTAAACTGATTTTTTTTATTCGATCGCTTTCTGCCCCTATATATGTTTCACTTACATTGTCAAAAACATATGCCTTTTTTATCTCCTTTGATTTTTCCAAAAAACTAATCCTTTTTATCAATCTCTCAATTTCAAATGACCATAGCTGATTGGAAATATCTAAATAAACACTTTCAATATTGGTTTCTATGCGATTAATTGTCATTTTATAATTTTGATTGTAAAGATATACAATAAAAAGGGTAAACAAAAGAATAATTACCATGGAAAGAAGAATTAGATGATTTTTAAACTTTTTAGTATACATTTTATTTAATTATAACTTTATCAGGGAAATAATCAACAAATAAATATTGAAATTATTTTTCTTTATGTTAAATTTCTTTAAAAGGAGTATGTGTTATCTTTTTCAACACTTATATCTAATAAATTGATAGATTTTACGGAATGCGGACATAGCTCAGGGGTAGAGCATCAGCTTCCCAAGCTGAGGGTCGCGGGTTCAAATCCCGTTGTCCGCTTATTATATAAAAAAAGGAGGGATAAATGAATGATAAAATAACTAGCGAAGGTTTAACTTTCGATGATATTTTAATGATACCAAAATATAGCGATGTAAAACTTCATGATATAGACTTATCCACGCAATTAACCAGGAATTTAAACTTAAAAATTCCAATAATCAGTGCTGCAATGGATACAGTAACTGAAGCCAATATGGCTATTGCTATGGCAATCGAGGGGGGACTGGGAATAATTCACTACAACATGTCCCCGGAAGAACAGGCTATAGAGGTAGACAAGGTAAAAAGATATGAAAGCGGGATGATAACTAACCCAATTACTCTCCGTCCAGATGAAAAAGTTTCAAAAGCCAAGGAATTTATGAGTAAACATGACATTTCTGGTATTCCCATTACAATAGGACAAAAGCTAAAAGGAATAATAACAAAAAGGGATTTGAGATTTGCAACACAGATGAATCAAAAAATCAAACAGGTAATGACCCCAGAGGAAAAGTTAATTACGGTCCCAGAAAACACTTCAATGAATGAAGCAATAAAGAAACTACACAAGCACCGAATTGAGAAACTGCTTGTGGTCGATAATGATTTTAATTTAAAAGGCCTGATTACTGTAAAAGATATTCAAAAGAATATTGACCACCCCCTTGCATGCAAGGACAAACAGGGAAGGTTAAAAACCGGGGCTGCTGTAGGAGTTTTAGACGATGCAATGGAAAGAGTTCCTAAACTAATTGAAGCGGGAGTTGATCTTATTGTTATTGATTCCTCACACGGTTTCTCTGAAGATGTAATTACCACTGTAAAAAAACTAAAGAACCATTTCAACATCGAAATAGCTGCTGGAAATGTTGCAACAAAAGATGGAGCGAAAGCTCTTCTTGATGCCGGAGCCGATGCAATAAAAATTGGAATTGGACCCGGATCAATTTGTACAACCAGAATTGTGGCGGGCGTTGGAGTTCCACAGGTTTCAGCAATATTAAATGTTATGAAATATGTAAAAGACACAGATGTCCCCGTAATAGCAGATGGTGGTATTAGATATTCAGGAGATATCGTTAAAGCAATAGGAGTAGGGGCAAATACCGTTATGCTTGGAAGCCTTCTTGCAGGAACTGATGAATCTCCCGGAGAGCTTGTTATTTATAAAGGAAGAAGCTTCAAAACCTACAGGGGAATGGGATCTCTAGGAGCAATGAAAAGAGGCAGCAAAGAAAGGTATTTTCAGGAAGATATTCAGGAGGAATCTAAATTTGTTCCCGAAGGAATAGAGGGAAGGGTTCCATATAAGGGTAAACTAAAGGATACCATTTATCAGCTGCTTGGTGGTTTAAAATCAGGAATGGGTCACTGCGGAGCCCACAGCATAAAAGAATTAAGAACCGATGCAGAATTTACAAAAATAACAGTTTCAAGTTTAAAGGAGAGTCACCCTCATGATGTCAATATTACCAAAGAAGCGCCTAATTATCGTTTTGATTAATTTTTTCATGCTTTTCACTCTCTCTGCATTTGCAGAAAGTGTGAAAAGCTATGAAATTGAAGCATCCATCAATCCTGAAAAATTCCAGATTGATGGCAGGGAAAAAATCAATTTTGTTCCAGAATATGATACAGATAAAATATATTTACATCTTTACTGGAACGGTTTAAGCAAAAAGAGTCTTCTTTATAAAGATGCTCCCTCCTCTTTAAAATCTGTTCTGGAGAAAAAAACTCCATCAAAAATTACAATATCCTCTCTTACAATAAATAATAGGGAAAAAAGTAACTTTCATAATGAAAAAGACCCCACTCTGATTAAGGTAAAACATAATTTTACAGAAGGTAAAAAATATTCAATAAACATTGCATTTAAATCAAAGATTCCTGAAAAAAGATATATAAGATTTGGGTATTCAAAAGAAGATAAAACATACTGGCTTTCCCAGTGGTTTCCAAAAATAGCTGTTTTAACGGGAGAAAACCAATGGGATGCTAAACCCTTTTCCTATAATTACGAATTTTTTCACGAGTATTCAGACTATTCCTTAAAACTAACTATCCCTAAAGAATATAAGGTCATAACAAATTTAAAAAAATTAGGAATCAAAACCAAGGCAGAGAAAAATATTTATAGGGCAAAAGAAAAAAACATTTCTGATTGTGTTGTGGGGATTTCCAAAAACTTTTACACAAAAAAGAAAATATTTAAAAAAGATAATTTATCCATTTATTTAACAAACTATAAAAAAATTCCGGAAGAAAAGGAAGAAAAAATTTTTGAAAGAGCTCATTTTGTTATAAAAAAACTTTCTTCTTTAATAGGGCCCTATAAATATGATGAATTTAAAATTGTCAACCTATCTACAATAGGAGATAATGGGTCGGGGATGGAGTATCCCAAGTTGGTTCATATAGGATCAAATCACGGTGATTATAACAGGGTGCTTGATCATGAAATAGCACACCAATGGTTTTATGGAATGATTGGATTTAACCAGACATCCGAGGGATGGCTGGATGAGGGATATGCTTCTTATTATGAAATAAGATTATCCGAAATGGATTCGGGAAATAGAGAAGCACCGTCCTCTTTTAAAAACATGGGAGTAAACAATTTTGATTTTCATCACATTCCTGTAAGTATTGCATGGATAAAAAATGTAAACAAGTCCCCTGAAAAAGGAAATATTTTCCAAACAGAATTCAACAGCGAGGGGAACGGATATAAAATAATGTTTTTATACTACATGAAACATCCTATTGTACTAAAATTTTTAGAGTCTGAAGTTGGGAAAAAAAACATTGATGATGTTTTCAAACAAATTTATAACAAATATTTATTTAAACACCCCAATACAGAAGATATCCTATCGATATTTAAAAAAAATTTAAATAAAAAGGATTATAAAATATTTAACAAAAATTTAAGAACTTATGCTAAAAGCGACGTGGGAGTAAAAAAAGAAAATGGTTCTTTTAAAATTATAAGGGGAAAGGATTATACTAAAAAGATAAAGGTTGCCATTAAAAAAGAAAATACTGAACAATCCCTGTTTTGGGACGACACAGATAATATCAGTGCAAAAAATGTAAAATCTCTTTATTTGAATAACCTTGATTACAATTTGGGTAACAATTTTTTTATTAACTCCATAAAACACAATCTTTCAAACTACATTTATGCCTTTTTACTTTTATTAGGATTATACTTTATTATTAAATTAATTAAACATTCTAAAATTACTTTTTTGAGTAAAAATATTTTATACAACAGTTTAATTTTTACTCCTTTGTTTATATATATAGTTCAAACAACTTTTTCCAAAACCATTTTTAACAAGATGGATTTTGATTTTTCCTATATCACAGCTGTAATCAGCCGTATTGTTTCTAATCCACCAATAATAATTTCAATTTTAACGGGGCTTTTCTTTTTGATAAAAATATCAATTTCTTCAACCTTTTATTACAGGAAAAAAGATGCTACCTACTCTATCTTTTCTATTTTAATTCTGGATCTTGTTACTTTTCTTTTAACAGGGTTGTATATTTTTAGTCTTTTTATAACCAAATCTTTCTCTATTTTTCTTTTTATGCTTTTTATTTTAGCTATTTCTCTAATAGAACCAATAAAAATTTATTTTTTGCGGAAAGACCCAAGAATAATAACTAATTTACCAATGAGTGTCTTATCTCATTTTGCTATAACACTGATATATACGGTTCTGCTTATTATGATTCTATTTATGACCGCCCCTTTCTTTTTGAAGTTTCCTTTTTCGATACTTATTTTTATAGCAATTCTTTCAATTTTAGAACAGATATATAGATGGGCCACTCTTAAAATCACAAAGCACTATATAAGAAAGGAGCTAAATGAAAGTTAGAAGAGAAATAAGCAAAAACTGTGTTTTGCTTTCCCTAATTACTCCAGAAAAGAAAGATGAATATAAAAGCAGTATAAAAGAAATGAAAGCTTTAACTCAAACCAGAGGGGGCAAAATTGTTAAAACCATTACCCAAAAAAGGGGCCATCCGGACCCGGGCTACTTTTTTGGAAAAGGAAAGTTAAAACAGATAAAATCCTTTTTGGATAAATATCCCAAAATTGGAAATGTCATAGTTGAGGGCTTTTTATCTCCTACCCAGCAAAGAAACATGGAGAAGCTGCTTGAAACAACTGTTATAGACAGGGAGGAATTAATTCTTGAAATTTTTTCAAAACGCGCAAAAACAAGAGAGGCAAAACTACAGGTTGAACTGGCTGAATATGAATATTTGCTTCCACGATTGAGAAACATGTGGCCACATCTCTCAAGACAGGCCGGCGGGGGGTTTAAACTTAGAGGGCCAGGAGAAACGCAGCTTGAAATGGATAAGCAGGTTATCCAAAAAAGAATTTCCAGTTTAAAGGATAAAATCGAACATGTAAAAAAGGTTAGAAAGCAGCAGAGAAAAAGAAGGAAAAATCTTTTTACTGTATCAATTGTTGGCTATACCAATGCCGGCAAATCAACGCTTCTTACACAGCTTTCCAATTCTGACCTTTATACGGAGGATAAATTATTTGCCACACTGGATACCTCCACCAAAAGAGTTTATATCGGAGAAGGAAATACAATCTTAATGAGTGATACCGTAGGATTTATTAAGAACTTGCCTCCCCACCTCTTTGCTTCGTTCAAATCTACTCTTGAAGAAATTAAATATAACGATTTAATAATTATACTAATAGATGTAACAGATGATAACTACAGAAAAAAAATTAAGGTGGTAGAAAAAGTTTTAAAAGAGCTTGGAGTCGTTGATAAAAAACTTGTATATGTTTTCAATAAAATAGATTTAATTCCTAAAGACAAGCTAAAACTTTTAAAACAAAAATTTCAGGATAAAGAAAATTATTTATTTATATCAGCTCTTAAAAAAACCAATCTAGACAAATTTAGAAATTATTTACTAAAAGTTTTTAAAAAATTTAACAGAGAAGATAAGTACAACTATCAGAGCCTAGATTAGTTTTGTTAAAAGGAGATTAAAAATAGCTTGACTATACAGGGTAAATATACTACTTTCATTTAAGAGAGGTCAAAGCAAAGATGCAAAAATTTGGTGACAGATACAGATTGAAAAAAAAAAGAGTTTTGATTCCGTTTTTAAGTACGGTAAGAAACACAAATCTGAATACTTCACCATTTATTTTAAAAAAGAGACTGACCTAAAGATAGGAATTGTAATTTCAAAAAAAGTTGGCAATGCTGTATTAAGAAATTATGTAAAAAGAATTATCAGAGAGCTTTTTAGAAAAACAAAGGATAAATTTGAGGATAATATGCATATGATAATTATTCCATCAAAAAAATACAACTGGGACAAATTACAATTTAAAAGAGTAAAAAAAAGCTGGATGGAATCTATAAGCAAAATCAATCAAATAAACAATGAGTTATGTTAAAAAAAATTTTTTTATTAGTCATAAAATTTTATAGAAAATTTATTTCACCATATACCCCTAAAAGCTGTATATATCACCCTACATGTTCAGAATATACTTATAAATCAATAACCAGGTTTGGCCCCTTTAAAGGTTTACTTCTTGGAATAAAAAGAATCTTGAAATGTACACCTTTTCATAGTGGCGGCTATGACCCGGTACCAAATAAAAAGAAGGAGGAAAAATGAACAACGGAAATATGCAAAAAAGAATGATTTTAGCTTTAATTTTTTCAATAGTTTTACTTGTAGTTTTTCAATATTTCTTTGGACCAAATCAACCAGATCAACAGCAGCAAACAACCCAACCTCAAAAACAAACAGAAAAAGTAGCCCAATCCAGAGACCAGCAGGAAAAATCCCAAAAACCTTCAAAAACATCAGAAGAAATTGAAAATTTCAATAAGCAAACAGAAAACTTAGAAGAAGAAGGCATAAATGCTTTACTGAAAAAAGAACCCAATAGAGCTGTTGGTTATAAAGTGTATAGTAATAAAATTTATGATATCAAAATAGATAAACAGGGTGGTAGAATTAATTCCTGGAAAGAAAAAAAGAGAGGCATCCAAATACTAAACTCAGAGAATTTCTCTTTGGTTTATAAAGAACTAACTGATAAGAATTTAATTTATAAATATCAGGAAATTCCAAACGGATTTAAATTAACATTTGATAATGGACAATATTATGTAATAAAAAAATTCATCTTTTCAAGGGAAGAACCCCATCTTGTTGATATAGATGTTGATTCAAATATCCCTTTCGAGAAAATTGTTCTTTCAAAAAAAGCTTTGGAAAAACGAACCCAGCAGGGATATGATAGTTATTTCTATTACAGCATCGAAGACAAATTCGAAGATGACAAAATTAAAAAAGATGAAAAAAAACAAATCTCCAGCAGACGATTTATAGGATTTGACTCAAAATATTTTATAGCAAGTTTTTTATCAAAGGGATATGAATTAAATGCAGAAATTGTTCAAAACCAGTATGAGGAGATAAAAATATTATTGAATTTGGAAAAGATGCCGATTTCTTTCTTTTATGGACCCAAAAGTTTAGACCTATTGGATAAAATTGATCCGGCACTTGAAGACACAATACATTTTAGAGGTTTTCTTTCTCCTATATCAAAATTTTTGCTTGGAATCCTAAAAATAATATACTCTGTAATTCATAATTACGGATTAGCAATTATAATTCTTACTGTAGCAATTAAATTGCTGCTTTATCCACTGACCCACAAAAGTTTAACTTCTATGGCAAAAATGAAAAAAATCCAGCCCCAAATACAAAAATTAAGGAAAAAATATAAAGATGAGCCAAAAAAAATGAACCAGAAAATGATGGATCTTTATTCCGAACATAATGTCAATCCCGCCGGTGGATGTTTGCCGATGCTTCTTCAATTTCCTATTTTAATTGCTCTCTTTAGCGTATTTAGTAATGCAATAGAGTTAAAAGGACAACCTTTCTTTCTATGGATAAACGATTTATCAACTCCTGACACTTTATTCCATCTCCCCTTTGACATACCAATAATAGGGAACGAGTTTAATCTGCTTCCAATACTAATGGTTGTTGCAATGATTTATCAGCAGAAAATGAATGCAGGAGGAGCTTCCTCAAAAGGTGGGGGGCAGGTATTTATGAAAATTTTCCTCCCCGCTTTCATGTTTGTTATCTTCTATAATTTTCCTTCAGGATTAGTTCTTTATTTCTTAACCAATACCGTTATTACACTACTGCAGCAAAAATTTATATTTAGTCACCTAAATAACGAGGAGGAAACATCATGAAATTTTTAAAAAAAATATTCAATCTTGATGAAGATTCAAAAATAAAGAAAATCTTAAAAGAAGTTTTTAATGTTATTGAATACAATGTAGAATTTTCCGACTTTGATAAATACAACGGGAATAAAAGAATGAACTTAAAATATGATGATGATGATGTAAATGTATTAGTTGGAAAAAATGGAAAAAATATAATGGCTTTAGAATTGCTTGTAAACATTATCTTAAAAAAAAGACTGGATACTGCTACCAAAATTATGCTAGATGTAAATGATTATCGTAAGAAAAAAGATATGTTTTTAAAAGATATAGCAATTAAAGCGGGAGAAGAGGTTCTAAAAACCAAAAAGAAAGTTTATTTAAAACCAATGAATTCCTATGAAAGAAAAGTTGTTCACAAAACTTTACAAAACGTAAAACATGTAAACACTAAAAGTATTGGTAAAGGAAAATTAAAAAAAATTGTAGTTTACTATAGTCATGAAAGCTAATAATTTTGATACAATATGCGCCCCTGCTACTGTCAGGGGCGAATCTGCTATTGCAGTTATCCGAATATCAGGATCCGAAACCTTTTCTATAGTTTCTAAAATTATAAAAATTAACAAAGATTTTTCTCAGCTTGAACACAAAAAAGCTGAAGTAGCTTATTTAATTGATAACAACCAAACAGTAATTGATAAAGTATTGCTCACTCCTTTTTATGGACCTAATTCTTTTACCGGAGAAGATTTAATTGAAATCAGCACACACGGAAGTCCTACTGTTGTTGATAAAACAATAGAACTTTTGATAGAAAATGGATGCAGATTAGCAAAAGAAGGGGAGTTTACAAAAAGAGCTTTTATTCATGGAAAAATGAATTTAGTTGAAGCAGAATCCATAATAGATGTAATTGAATCCAAAACAGATAAGATTTTATCCTATGCTACAAAAAATTTAATGGGTGATCTTAACAAAAAACTTTCCATATACAGCAAAAATCTTATGAATCTTCTCGAAAAGCTAAATCTTGCTATAGATTTCGATGAAGAATTTGTCGAAGAAACAAACTGGCGCAAAATCAAACAATCTATAGAAGATACTATAAAGAAGATTGAAAAGGATATCCAAAACTCCAAAAAGATGATGAAAGAAAAAAGAGGAGTCATAGTTCTTTTACTTGGACCAACCAATTCCGGCAAATCTACTCTTATGAATACTATCCTTGATGAAGAAAGAGCTATTGTTTCCGAAATAGCAGGAACCACCAGAGATTACATATCCGAAGAACTTGTCATTAAAGGGCATCATGTAAGACTTTATGATACTGCAGGACTAAGAGAAAATGCCGATCAATTGGAAAAGCTTGGAATAAAGAAAACCAGAGAGCTTATAGATATGGCAGATATTGCTATCTATTTAAGAGAATATAATACTAAATTAACAAATAAAAAAGTATATTCTCATTTAAAAAACGACTCCTCTATTGAATTTCTAGAGGTAATAAACAAAATAGATCTATATAATAAAAATAAAATCCAGTATAAAAATGACAGAATTTATATTTCTGCAAAAGATAAAATCAATATTGATGAACTTATGAATCGGCTTTTGAATAAAATTGAAAAGTTGACTTCTATGAAAAAAATAGATACTATAGTTTTAAATCAGAGGCAGCTGGATTATTTGATAAGATTAAAAAACTCCTTAAAAGAAACAGTAAAAAATATACAGCAAACTCCTTTTGAGGAATTAATTTCAGAACAAATACAGGAAGCAATCGAAATTCTGGAAATTATACAGGGGAGAAAAATAACTGAAGAGATGTTAAACAATATTTTTGACCGTTTTTGTATCGGGAAATAATCTGGAGAAATTATGAAGATATATGATGTTATTGTTGTTGGTGGAGGACATGCTGGAATAGAAGCTGCTCTTGCAGCTCATAGATTGAATAGAAAAGTTCTTCTATTAACAATGAACCCCGATAAAATTGGAGAAATGTCATGCAACCCATCAATTGGAGGTCTGGCAAAAGGACAAATAGTTCGTGAAATCGATGCTCTTGGTGGCGAAATGGGTATAAATATTGACAAAACCGGAATTCAATTTAGACTTTTAAACACCAGAAAGGGCCCTGCAGTGCAATCTCCTAGAGCACAGGCTGATAAAAAAGCTTATTCTCAAAGATTAAGAACCATTCTGGAGTCAAAAAGAAATATTGAAATAACAATGGAGCTAGTTACTGAGTTAATTATTAACCAGGACGAAATAAAAGGTGTAAAAGGTCTTTATAACGGTAATTATTTCGGAAAAACTGTAATATTAACTCCCGGTACATTTTTAAAGGGACGTCTCCATATTGGGAAAAAGGTTTTTTCAGGTGGGAGGCTAAGCGAACAGTCGGCCGATTCTCTTGGAAAGTATCTTAAATCTATAGGACTGCCGGTTAAGAGATTAAAGACGGGGACTCCAGCCAGAATCGATGGGAACACAATCAATTTTTCAGTTTTAGAAAAACAAATGGGGGATAAAAACCCCACTTCATTTTCATTTAAAACCAACCCAAAAGATCTAAAGAAAAGACCCCAAAAACCCTGCTATAAAACTTATACAAATGAAAAAACCCATGAAATTATAAACAAAAACATTTCTCTTTCAGCTATTCATGCTGGAAACATTGTGGGCATAGGTCCCCGGTACTGTCCGTCTATAGAGGATAAAGTGGAAAAATTTCCCGAAAAAAACAGGCATCAAATTTTTATCGAACCCGAAGGTTTATATACCAATGAATACTATCTAAATGGGATCTCAACAAGTCTTCCAGTTGAAATACAACACAAATTTTTACATACAATAAAGGGCCTTGAAGATGCTAAAATAGTGCGTTATGCATATGCCGTTGAATATGATTACGTTCAACCTTACATTTTAAAAGAAACCCTAGAGTCTAAAGAAATAAAAAATCTTTTTCACGCGGGTCAGATTAATGGCACAAGCGGATATGAAGAAGCAGCAGGCCAGGGGCTAATAGCAGGAGCAAATGCAGCCTTAAAAACAAGAGGAGAACCCCAAATTACACTGGGTCGTGATGAAGCATATATCGGAGTATTAATCGATGATTTAATAACCAAGGGAACCAAAGAACCCTATAGAATGTTCACATCAAGAGCAGAGTACAGGCTTTTATTAAGAGCCGATAATGCCGATGAGCGTTTATTTCAAAAAGCATATAAGGCGGGTTTAATTACGGATTCTTTTTATGAAAAAACAAAAAACAAGTATAATTCAGTTTCTAAAGAAATAAAAAAATATCGGGAAACCAGATTTTATACCGATAGCAAAAATTTTAACAGATTTAACGGAAAAACTATTTATGAAATGTTAAAGATGCCCGAAATGGACATAGATAAAATTGAAAAATTGTCCAGAGATTTCTCTCCTGATATTGAGAAGGCCTTTTATAGGAATATAGAAATAAAAGCTAAGTATTCAGGTTATATAAAAAAAGAGCTTCAAAAAATTAAAAAGTTTAGGAAAATGGAAAACAAAAAACTTCCTATAGATTTTGATTATAAAAAAATCGATGGTTTAACCAACGAAGCAGTTGAAAAATTAAACAAATATAAACCATCTTCTATTGGTCAGGCATCCAGAATTTCTGGGATTACACCCGCCGACATTTCAGTTTTAATCTTTTACTTTGAAAATAATGAATAATATTATAGCTAATTATATAGATCTATTATTAAAATATAAAAAACAAACAAACATTATAGGAACAAATAAGAGAGAAGAAATAAAAACAATTATTAGAGATTCAATAATTAATATCCCCAGCAAAAGCTATGTTCTTGATTTTGGAACAGGCGCAGGAATTCCGGGATTGCCGAACAAAATTTACAACCCTTCAATTGAAATTAGTTTCCTGGATAAATCCAGGAAGAAAATGAATATTTTAACACATATTCTGCTTACTTTAAATATTAAGCATGATAAAATACTTACAGGATTAGCTTCAAAATTCTTTCAAAAATATGAATCATCCTTTGATATAGTGCTAAGCAGGGGTGTGGGTAATGCTGAATATGTTCTTCAAAATTCTCTGCCCTTTTTAAAATCTACTGGGACTATCTATTTATGGAAACCAAAAAATTTTAATGGGGTTTCCTTTAGTAAATCAAAATATAACATTTGTTCTATTAATGTTATTACTAAAAAAGACTGCAAAATAGTAAAATTAGATATAAAAAAATAATCTTTGCCTTCAAAGAACAACTTCTTTATAAATTAGTTTCCACAAATATCTAATTACTACTCTTTTGTCCTCCAGTTTCGATTTTGTTTAAACTTATAAAAATTCAGTATTGACAAAGATACTAAGGGGTTTAATATATCTTTTGGTAAAAAGGAGTTTATATGGAGAAAAAAGACATTGTAATAATTGGAGCTGGTCCTGCAGGAATTTTCACAGCACTCGAGCTTCTTAATTCAGATAAGAATTTCAATATCCATCTATTTGAAAAGGGAAAAAGGATAGGAGATAGACACTGCCCTAAAAGAAGAACCGGGAATTGTGCTAATTGTGAACCCTGCAATATAACAACAGGATTTAGTGGAGCGGGAGCTTATTCAGATGGGAAATTATCTCTCAGTCCCTTTGTTGGAGGACTTGATAATTTTGTACAGATTAAAAAACTAAAAAACCTAATTGATTATACATATAATCAATATTATTCTTTTTTTGGTGCTAAATCAAAAACTTATGGTATTGATAATCAAGAAGAAATCAAAAATTTAAAGAAAAAAGCTATTAAGGCTAATTTGAAATTAATCGATTACCCCCTCAAGCATCTTGGAACGGACAGGGCAAAGAATGTATACAAAAATATTCAAAATTATCTTCTGGAGAATAAAATTAATATCCATTTTCAAACAAAAGTAACCGATTTGATACTGGAAAACAAAAAAATCAAAGGAGTAATTACAGAAAAAAATAAAAAATATAAATGCAATGCAGCAGTAATTACAGTTGGAAGAGAAGGCTCCGAATGGCTAAAAAAAATTACAAAACAAAAAAACATATCAACTAAAGTAAACCCCGTTGATATTGGAATTCGTCTCGAAGTTAGAAATGAAGTAATGGAAAAAATTAATAAAATATTATACGAGGGAAAATTAATTTATTATACCGAAACTTATGATGATAAAGTCCGCACCTTCTGTCAAAATCCATCTGGTTTTGTTTCCACAGAATATTATGAAAACAGACTGGCAACTGTAAACGGACACTCCTATAAGGAAAAAAAGTCTGAAAACACCAACCTGGCACTACTGGTCAGTCATAATTTCGACCATCCATTCAACCAGCCCATAGAATATGGGAAGAAGGTTGCGGAGATGGGAAACATGCTTGCAGATGGAAAAATTCTTATGCAGAGATTCGGCGATTTTATTCGTGGTCGAAGAAGCACCAAAAAAAGAATAAAAAGAGGAAATATTTTCCCCACTTTGGAAGATGCTGAACCCGGAGACCTGGGTCATGCAATTCCCTACAGAACAATGCTTGATCTTAAAGAAACTATTTTTGCACTTGATAAACTAATTCCAGGTATTGCAGGAGATGAGACCCTGCTTTATGGAATTGAAGTAAAATTTTACAGCAATAGAATACATGTTAATAATCAGTTTGAGACAAATATAAAAAACCTTTATGCTGGAGGAGATGGAGCAGGACTGACAAGAGGCCTAATGCATGCTAGTGTAAATGGGGTATTAATAGCACAAGCCATAAAACAAAATTTAAACTAGGGGTTCTTTTACATCCAGCTTCTCGGGATTCATTAAAAGGTCAACATACTGGGCTCTCTTATATGTATATTTATCATCAACTTCATCATTGCTCAATTTTCCCCTAAACTCTTCAATTTTTTTATAATTTTTTTCTTCCATCCAGCTATTTATATCTTTACGCATTTCATTTATATATTTAATATCTTTCTTATAAAGTGCACTAACTATCTGAACACAAGTACTACCTGAAAGCAACAATTTTATAATGTCATATCCTCCAAAAATCCCTCTGCTGGAACAAATATCTGCACTTATTCTATTATATAACAATCCTGCAAATCTCAGTGACATTCTATAATCATTTTCTCTACTTAAGTTAAAGGGGAAAATATGTTTTTCTTTGTAAACATCTATATCGGGCTGGAAGAATCTATTAAATAGAACAAAACCATTAACACCAATATTATCCATTTTCTTTATTATATTTAACATATTGCTGTAGGAACTGCTTAATTTTACTGATACCGGAATAGTTACTTTCTTTTTAATGTCATTTAGTATTTTAAGCTGCTGATTTTCAATTTCTTTTCCTGTTAAATTAAAGCTTTTGGGGATACTATAAAAATTCAATTCCAGCCCATTTACACCTGTTTTTTCAAGTTCTATGGAATATTCTATCCAGGTCTCGTAATTAACAGCATTTAAGCTTGCAATAACGGGTATATCTATAGATTCAACTGTTTTCTTTACCCACATCAGATGTTCTTTTGGACCGGCATGTTCTAAAGGAGGATTCAGGGTGGTCATTTCTGCATATCTCTCATTATTTTTATTTAATTCTTCATCAAACTTATACCTTTCTAATTGGATCTGTTCTTCAAAGAGAGATTTTATAACTATAGCCCCAGCATTACTTTCTTCTATTTTTTTAATTGTTTTTAAATCTGCAGTAAGACTGCTTGCTCCTACAATTATAGGATTCTTTAAATTAATTCCCATATATTTTGTACTTAAATCTGCCATACTACCTCCTTTTATTAATAATTGCTTCTAATACCTTTCAATTATCTGCTTCTATACAAAACCATGATTTGTTATCTTCTGCAGCTTCTAAAATCTATATTATATTATATTATATAGATTTTTATATAATTTTCAACTTTATAAAACTTTTAGAATAAAATTTACCAGGAGTGGTACCAGTATTGTAAGCACTAATCCATTGAAAATTGCTATAACTCCGTAGTCCTTTCCTGAATATTTCACAATTACAGGAAGAGTTGAATCCATAGAAGTGGCTCCTCCAGACATAATAGAAGAAAGGTTTCCAAAAATTTTTACAAATAAAGGGGTAAACAAAAGAGTAATTATTTCCCGCAACAGATTTGAAACCAAAGCAATAGTTCCAAGGAAGCTTCCGTGCAGTTTGCTAATAAAAACACTGGATAAACTGTAATACCCAAATCCTGCTCCTACTGCCATCAGTTCTTTTAATTCCAGCTTATTAATAAAAAGAGAAACAATAAGAATCCCTATAAAAGTTCCTATAATTGTTCCTGCAGGAACAATTATAATTCTCCAGTTTAATTTTTTTATTATTGAAAGTGCTTTTTTATTACTTCCCAGAACAACCCCTATAAAAAAAAGCAGAAAATAAAGGGCATAAAGGGTATAATCATTTTCGAGAAGACTTGCAGGTAAAAATTTCATTTTACCCAAAAAAATTCCAACAACAAAAACTGCAGTGATTCCGATACTATTTTTCATTATCAATTTGAAGAATATGTTTTGATACAAAATAAGCTGTTAGCACACTTCCAAAAACTACAAATATTGTAATTATTAAAGATAGCAGGCCTATTGATCCAAGATTTTGAAATATTTTTTTATTAACCCCTACAGAAACACCCAGGAAAAAAAGCAAAAAATATATGGAAATATTAGCCAACCATTCTGTCCATTTTATTACACCCCTGTATTTTTTTAAAATTAGTCCTGCCAAAATTCCTGTAATCAGCACTGCTAAAACTTCAAGCATGTATTAAATCATCTCCTATTAGTTCATCATATTCTTTGTAGTTATGTCTAAATATATTTTTTGCTATATGATAAACCCCATAAGCAAAAAAGGGGGCTGTATAAACATCAATTGTATAATGCAAGTTCATTAAAAGAACGGTTATTCCTTCCACAAAAGCTGAAAAAAGAAAAAACCATCTTAAAGATTTTGCATCATCTTTTGTAATAAAGTATAAAAGCACCGGGAAAGCAGTATGACCTGAAAAGAAAAGATCATTGTAGATAGTATCAAAAGACTCATGAATGGCTCCGGCAGGATACGTCAAACTAGTTGTTGGTAAAATTATAAATTTTGCTGTATATAAAAGAGTTATTGTCTTGATATAAAACGGAAGTTTCTCTAACTTAAAAAATATTGTATACCCTAAAAACAAAAGAACTATTACAAATATGTACTGGGAGGCAATTATATCAAGGTTAATGTCCGGCAACATATTTAACAATTCATCGTTAACAGGATTATAATCAAGGGTTTTTAGATAATATTTCAGATATCCTTTAAAAAAAAATCCCGTCACAAAAACAAAAAAGAATACAGATACGAGCAAATCCAGTATATATTTTTTTGAGGTAAAAAGATTTTTATATTTTTTTTTCCATCTTCTAAACTTAATCAATACTTACCTCCAAAATATCCATTATCCTTTGGAGGTCTTTATCTTTGTAAAATTTTATCTTTATTGCGCCCCCTTTTTTCTTTTTATTTACAGATACTTTTGTCCCGAACTTTTCCTGAAGCTTATCTTCAATAGCCACGATTTCCGGATCTCTAGGCTGCTCTTTTTTCTTTTCTGTTTTTTTAACCCTATTTCTTTTAGAAACTATTTTTTCAACTTCTCTAACACTCAACCCTTTATCTATTATTTTTTTTAATATTTTATGTCTTTCCCGGGTATTATCAATTCCCAGCAAAGCTCTCCCGTGTCCTGCTGTAATTTTTTCATTTTCCAGGGCTTTTTTAGTTTTTTTATCCAATCGAAGAAGTCGCAGCGAATTTGTGATGTAAGTCCTGCTTTTTCCAACAATCCTTGCAATATCTTTCTGTACTAAATCATAATCATCTCTCAACTTTTTAAAACCGAAGGATTCCTCCAGCGGATTTAAATTTTCACGCTGAAGATTTTCAATCATAGCCATTACCAGCATCTGTTCTTCAGATTTTATCTGTTTAACAATCACCGGAACTTTTTTTACATCTATTTTCTTTAAAGCTCTAAATCTTCTCTCCCCTGAAATAATCTCATACAAATCCTCTTTTTTCTTCCTAACAACTATCGGTTGAATTAGACCGTTTGCCTCAATAGAAGATGCGAGCTCCTCTATCTCTTTTTGATCAAATTTTTTTCTGGGTTGATATTTGTTTGGTACAATATTTTTTATCCTGATCTTTTTCAATTCATTTTCTTTTGGATTGTTTGGATCTGAAGAAATTAAAGCTTCAAGACCTTTCCCCAATGCTTTCCTTTTCTTCACTTTGCAACACCTCCTCCACAAAATCCATATAAGAAACCGCTCCTTTTGATTTCACATCATAGAAGATAACCGGCAACCCAAACGAAGGCGCCTCGCTAACTTTAACATTTCTTGGAATCTTTGTTTTATATACCTTTTCCTGGAAAAATTTTCTTATATCCTCTTCAACCTGATGGGCAAGATTAATTCTTGTATCAAACATAGTAAGCAAAACACCTTCAACTTCCAGATCTTCATTTAAGTTATCTCTTATTAAATTGAAGGTGTGCATCAACTGAGCAACTCCTTCCAGAGCATAATATTCACACTGAATAGGAATAACGATAGAATCAGAAGCCACCAAAGCATTAATTGTTAAGATTCCCAGCGATGGGGGACAATCAACAACAACATAATCATAATCTTCTTTTATTTTTTCTATGTTTTTCTTCAGAATCCTCTCTCTATTTAAAACATTTACCAGCTCTATTCTTGCTCCACTTAGCGCCCCCTCCGAGGGTACCATTTTTAAGTTTTTTATTCCCGTATCTATTATCACATCTTCAATTTGCTCATTATTGATTAAAATATCATAGATTGACAGGTCTATAGATTCTTTATCAACACCAACTCCGCTTACAGCATTTGCCTGAGGGTCAATATCTATTAGTAAAACTTTTTGATTCTTAACAGCAAGACATGCAGCCATATTAACTGCAGTTGTTGTTTTACCAACCCCTCCTTTTTGATTAACAATTGAAACAACTTTCCCCATAATAACCACCTTTTCTAAAATGTTTCACGTGAAACATTGTATAAACGATATTATCACTTCTGCCTGTTTTTTTCAATCACTTTCTAATTAAATTTCTTTTCTTTCTATAAAACAACACTAACACCAATCTTTATTTTATCAACTTTATATATTTTTTTATATCTACTTTTTTGCTTTGTTTTTTTAAGTATTTTCTTTTGGTTGGTTAATTTTTTTTACATTATGTTTCACGTGAAACATAATTTATCTGTTAAATTTATTGAATTTTTTTTAATAATATTATATATTAAAAGTGTAATGGAATATATAAACAATCGTTTCCGGATTATAAAAAAAATTGATGAGGGCTCGATGGGGATTGTTTACCGGGGGGAAGATCTTTTAAAAAATGAAAAGCTTGTCTTAAAAGTAATAAATCTTGACTCCTCGGAAACACCCTCGCTGAAAAGTTTTAAGCAGGAATACGATATATTAAAACAAATAAATCATCCTCATATAGTTAATGTGAAATCATTTACTGAACTCTGGTCCGTTGACAAAAGGCTTGTCCCTCCAAAGTATTATCTTATATCAATGGAAGATATTAGGGGGCAGAATCTAATGAACGCTGCGGGTAAAATCAAAAAGAAGGCTACCTGGATTAGGATTATAAAACAGGCGGTAGAAACTTTAAACTATATTCATTTCAACGGTATTCAGCATAACGATATAAGAAGCAATAATATTTATATAACCGAAAAAGAGAAAAATGTTAAATTTCTGGATTTTGGGATATCCGAATTTCTGGATAGTGAAGATAAGATTAACAGAATAAAAAAGGCAAGCGATTGGAAAGACTTTTTTCTTCTCTTTCAGGGTTTGTTAAAAAAAAGGAATCAAGAAGAAGTTTTATCTTTTGTCAATGAAGCTTTAAAAAAATTTAACTTTAAAAAGGGATTTGGCTCCAGAGCTGTTGTTGATTTTTTTAATTCATATTTTACAGGTTCAAAAATAATTCCCGCCTGGATAAAGTATAACCCTGATCTTTATCTAACCCCACAAAATTCCGGTATTTTTAAAAAATACAAAAAAATATGTTCGTTCATTGATAAGGACAGGATAAAAGAGAAGATTTTGTTTATAACGGGCGATGAATACACCGAAGCTCTTCTTTTATACTTTAGAGCCCTGGATTACTTTCAGTATAACAATTATATACCAATAAAAATTAGGGCTTCCAATATACTTGATACACTGTTTTCTATAATTACAAGAATTAAATCACTGGATGTAGAAAACAACTTCTTTGATGAATATGAGGATTTTTCGAATCAAATACTTAACAGAGATAGTTCTATTCTTGATGGTAATAAAAAGTTTATTACCTATAATAAAATAACCCAGCTTTTAAAGAGGGTATCTCATGAACTAAACCTTCTGTTTGATATCCCAATGTATGGAATGCTTACTGAAAACCAGACAGAGTTTTTTTATTTTCTTCTAAACTCAACTAATTTGCCAAATGTCTCATGGATTTTTTATGATACCGTTAGGACAAATTCTTTTGAAAAATATTTAAACCAGAGTCAATATAATTTAAAATTTTTTGAATATGATTATCTATCCTTTGAAAACACAAAAAACTTATTTAAAAGCACATTGTTATTGTTGGATTCAGAAATTTCTAAATATACAAACTTAATAAAAACTGTTCATAAAAAAGCTAATGGTAAATTTTTATCTATTATCAGATTTTTAAACTATCTGTTTCAGAAAAATTATTTGACTTACAACAGAGAAAGCTACTCTTTTGATTTAAAAAAAATAAAGAAATGCCTGTATTCTTTTTCGTATGAAAAGGATTTAGAAAAAATTCTTTCCTCGCTCTCAAAAGAAGAAAAAAAGATTCTTTCCCTCTTAGTTTTTATTAATAGAAACACAAAAATTTCTACTATTTATAAAATATTCAAAAAAGAAAATATAAAAAAAGCATTAGATTCTTTAATAGAAAAAAAGCTTTTAGAAATCATGACTCAGCAGAAAAATGATTTGATAAAAATAAAATTTTTAACTTTCAAAAAGTTTTGTGCTAGAAAACTAAAATTAAAGGAAAAATATAAGAAAAGAGCTATATCCGAAATAATAAAAAATCTCTCCAAAAACAACTCATTGGCTGAGATATATTTTATCATTGATAAACTTTACTCCCTGAAAAACAAAAAACCTTATCTTTTAATAAAATATATTTCCATCCTGCTTGATAAATTTATAAGGGACGTGTATAGAAAAGAAATAAAAAAATCCATAAAAATTCTTGAAGAAGTTCATGAAATGATTCCTCAAAAATACTATTATAATCTTTCCAAGTTAAAGCTGGGAATTTTTTATTATTTTAATCTGGAACACGACAAAGCAATTAATATTTTTAAAAAAACAAATTTGAAATATTTAAAACTCAAATCTAAGCTGGATTATTATTTAAACTTTTCCAAGGCCAATATATTCTCCAATAATGTTAAAGTTGTTCAAAAACTTCTGCGCAAAGGAAATATTTTGGCAAAAGAAAATAATATGATGGATTATAGATACTTTCTTTTTAATGTTAAAGGAATGCTTTATGCAAGATTAAATAAAAACAATTTAAGTGAAGCCTATTTTGATATAGTATATGATTATGTTCTCAAAAATGGTTTTCATCAGGAGATAATAAATTTCGCAAACAACTATTTTCTAATAATGTATCGGGTAAACAAAACAAAAAAAATAAAGAAAAAAGCCCACAAACTCCTAACAAAACTAGATACTTCTAAATATGAAAATATAAAAGCAACCATATACATATATGACCAACTAGCCAGGGTAAACAGAAAAACAAATAATTACAAAAAATCTCTGGAATATAGAAACAAAGCATATGACATTGCATATGACATACAGAATATAGATGAAATGATCCAGATGAAGGAAAATAGTATTATACCAAAATACTATCTAAATTTTGATAAAAACATAATCATCTCCGATTTAAAAAAAGTAATAGATCTCTCTATAAAATATCAGAGAGAAGAAAAAGCTATAAATTCTTATAATAATCTAATTATTCTATATATGGAAACCGGAAATTTATCAAAGGCCCTGGATTTTTATAAGAAAGCAATATCTTTTTTTAATCTTGATAAGCTTGAATACTTGAAATATTTTTCACTTTTACAGAGGGGTATAAATATATATGCAGAACTCAATGCAAAAACCAAGGTGTTAAATTTATTTAAAACATATTATGAAAAGTTAACAGTTCTAAGGGAAAATAGATTTTTAATTCATAAAATTGAATATCTGGAAACAAAATGTATGTATTATTACACTATTAAAAAATACGATAAATTTCTTTTCTGGCATAATAAGTATTTATCTCATTACGAGTACCTTGAATCAAATAATATTTTATCCTTTTCTATGGAACGATTAATTCAAACATATTTGGATAAAATTGAAGTTTTATATTTGCAGGGCAAATCCTCAGAAAAACAAAAGGTCTGGAAAAAAATAGAAACCAAATTCGGAAAAATTAGAGAATTATCCAGTGAAGATAGTGAGATAAATTACAGCTACTACCAATCTTTGATGACAGAAAATACAGATGATAAAGTAAAGCTTCTAAAAAAAGCCCTGGATCATACAATAAAACATAAAAATTATTTAAATATAGAAAATATTATTGAAGAATTTTTAAATCATGTTTCCTCAAATACCTATGAATATTATAATATGATATTAATTCTTTTGTTAAGTTTTAAGAAGTTTTTAAATAATCTTCCTAATAAATATAAGGATTTATGGTTAAATAAGAGTACTGTACAGCAAATACTAAACATTCTAAACTCATTAACATCTTTTTCAGAAAAAAAACTAATATCCCTGGAAACTTCTAAATTGTTCTCAAAAATGGAAAAATCTTTCTTGACAAATTTAGATATAAAAACCATTGATATAAAAAAAATTAATAGACTGATGTGGAATTCCCATCCTGATAAATACTTAAATAAGATTTGTAATTTTTTAAAAAATTCATTTATGGCCACTCGTCTTATATTAAAAATTAACAACAATCTCAAAATAAATAAAGCCGACAAAAACCTTTATTCTGAAGAGGCGGGAATAAAAAAAGATCTAATAGAAAATGCATATATTAAAGGAGATTTTGTAATTGAAAATGAATATTCTTTCGGAGATTCAATTTCTACAATAGTTATTCCAATAATAAATCCCTACAATAAAAATTTATATAAGGCAACAGATAAAAGAAGTAAGAGTATGAGCTATCATGATTACTATTTTGGTTATATATATATGGATTCAAAATATCCTTTATCCAATATTAATCCATCTACAATAAAATATTTAAAAAGCTTTATCGAATTTATTAGTTTATATATTACACATGAAAAAACCCACAAAGAACTTGTTCTGGACAGCCTGACAAATATTTATACAAGAGAACATTTCTTAAAACTTGTAAAAAGAAAATTCTCCCATGCAAAGAAAAAAGATAATCAAAGTCTTTTTATGCTAATAGATATCGATTACTTCAAACATATTAATGACACTTTTGGTCATCAAAAGGGAGATGAGGTTTTGGAAAAAATCGCAGCTCTTCTTAAAGAAAATATTAGAACAAATGATCTAATGGGAAGATATGGAGGAGAAGAATTTATCATATTCATGGAAAATATAAATAAAGAAGAGGCCGACCAAAAAGCAGAAAATATTAGAAAAAAAGTTCAGAATTCAAATCTTTTACCGGATAGAGAAATAACAGTTAGTATTGGCTGCTCTATGTTTCCTAAAAATAGTCAGTGGATAAATATTTTAATCAATCAGGCCGATATTGCAATGTATAATGCAAAAAAAACAGGACGAAACAAAGTTGTTTTTTGGAATAAAAATTTAAAAATACAAAAGCCAAAAACTAATCTGTTAGCGGGAATTATTACAGATGATTTGATGAGGTCAAAACACAAAATTAGAAATATAATTGAAATATTGAATTTTGAAAATTATAACTTTGATGAATTATTAACCTTTTTTGTAGAAAAATTAAAATATTTAATTCCTAATAAATATTATTATATTGATATAAAAAAAAATAATAATAAATATTTATCTTTATCAGAGGAAGTAAGCGTAAATTCTTCATCTTTTAATGAAATAGAAAGTAACACTCCTCATATTTTTGTTAATTGGAAATATTTTGAAACAGAAGAAGATATCCTTCATAATGACCTGGTATATATTCTAGAACATAAAAACATAAAAGGTGCTATAATTCTTAGTATCGCAACTAAAAACAAAAATTATAATATTAATGAAAAAAATCTTCTTGAAAAATTAGTTAAGCTGCTGATATTAAAAATAACCTCTCTGGATTAACTCATTTGATAAGGATCAACATCTATAATTATTTTTGATTTCATTTCATTATCTACTTTTTCCTTTAAAGTAGAAGCTATTTTGTTTATTAGTTTTTTAGATTTTCCTTTAATAAGTATAAATTTTCTATGATAATTGTTTTTTTTCTTCATAAATGCATCTGCCGGACCAATAAATTTGATATTTTTTTTATTTATATTGTTTATAATTTTTCTTACATATTTCGCATCTTTTTCTAGATTTTTTTTATTTTTATTTATAAACATTATTTTGATCAAATTTATAATTGGAGGATACCCAAGTTGTTTTCTATAATTTATTTCCTTTTTGTAGAACCCCTTAAAATCATGATCTATTGCTTTTTTTATAACATAATTATTGGGAGAGTATGTTTGTATTACAACTTTTCCGCTTTTTTTCCCTCTTCCCGCTCTTCCTGCAACCTGGCTGATTAATTGAAATGTTCTTTCATTAGCTCTAAAATCAGGAATATTCATTGTTACATCCGAATTAACAACACCTACAAAAGTTATATTCTCAAAGTCGATACCTTTTGCCAGTATTTGTGTCCCCACCAAAACATCAATTTCTTTTGATTCAAATTTTCTAAATATATTTCTCATTGTTTTATGTTTACTCACTATGCTTCCATCTATCCTAAATATTGATGTATCTGTAAATATTTCTTTTAATTTTTCCTCCAGTTTTTCGGTTCCTACACCATGTTTAGTAAATTCATTGCTTCCACATTTTAAACATTCAAAATTGCTCATTATATAAATTTTTTCACATATATGACATTTTAAAATATCCTGATTTTTATAATAGGTTAAAGGTTTACTACAGTGTGGACACTCAACAATATTCCCACATCCCTTACAGCTCAGATAGGTATTATATCCCTTTCTGTTTAAAAAAATTATTGATTGTTCATTTTTTTCTTTTCTCTTTTTCAATTCATTTATTAATGTTTTTGAAAAGGGATAAAAATTAGTATTTCTTTCTTTCTTATTTTTCATATCTATAATTTCAACTTCAGGAAGTTTGGCTTTTTTATATCTTTCACTCAATTCGTAGTAATTGTATTTTTTTGAGGTTTTAACATTATAAAAACTTTCCAGAGAAGGAGTAGCACTTCCAAGTACAACTGGTATATTTTCCTTTTTAGCTCTCATAATAGCAACATCTCTTCCGTTATATTTTGGAATCTGGTTTTGTTTGTATGAAGATTCGTGCTCTTCATCAACTATTATTAGTCCCAGATTTTTTGCCGGTAAAAAAATGGCGGATCGTGGACCTATGGAAATCTTTTTACTACCCTTATAAACTGAAATCCATGAAAAATACCTTTCATCTTTTTTAAGATAACTATGATTCAAATTAACATTATCTCCAAAAGAATTTTTTAATCTTTTTATTAAATGGGTTGTAAGAGCTACCTCAGGAACTAAATATATAACCTCTTTATTATCCTTTAATACCTTCTGAATTAAGTGAAAATATATTTCGGTCTTTCCACTCCCTGTAATTCCATAAATATAATTTACACTAAATCCCTTATGAATTCTTTCATAGATTGAATCATAAATTTTTTTCTGTTTTGCTGTTAATTTATTTAAATTATAAAATTTTTTTCCTTTTATTACTTCTTCCTTTTTTTTTACCTTTTCATTATATATTTTAATAATACCTTTTTTCTCCAGGCTTTTTAGAGAAGAATAATATTGAGAGAACTCTTCAAAGTAAGCTTCTTTTTGTAAGTTAAGTAACCTGTTAATAATATCTTTTTGTCTATACGCCTTATTTGAAATTTCTTCTAATATATTTTCATCTTTAATAAGTTTTATTTTCTTTATTTTTTTATATTTATCTCTTCTATATTCTATTTTTTTTTCAATTTTATTGTTTTTTTCTAACTGTTTAATTTTAGCTTCTGATAACTTTAACTTTTTTCTTAATTCTTTTTTTAGATAAAACTCTTTACTCCACTGCATTCTCAGGGGTAAACTCATATTTTTAAAATTCTTACCCCTATAATATTTTATTTTAAATTTTACTTTTGTAAAAGGAGGATATGCAGCATCTAAAACTTTCCCTACAGGTGTTATATAATAATCGGAAATCCATTTAGATAAATAAAAAAGATTTAGCGGAATTACTGGTTCGAGAACTTTAACAATGTTTTTAATTTTTGAGATATTTAAATCAGGTTGCTTTTCATTTTTTTCAACTATATATCCCATTTTCTTTGATTGTTTAAAGGGAGCTATAACTCTAGCTCCCAATAAATTCTTTTTTTGGGTATCACATGAATAGGTAAATTTTTTATCAATATTTTTAAAAACTACACTTACAAACATTTTATATTTCTTCTTATATTTTGATTATAATAATTTAATAAAAAAATAAATTTTTTATAATCTTTATCTGATTTCTTTGAAGAGTAAAAATTAATATTATTTTTTTTATTATCTTCATTTAGGCTAAATCCTTTATTAAACAAAATATTTTTTAAATGTTTTATTGTTCCAATATTCCCATCAATTATTTTTATATCATCGGGTAAAAATTTTTTAAAATAATTTAAATAAAAAATAAAATGGGTGCATCCTAGAACGACTGTACTAAACTCTTTAAAATCAATATTTTTAAACTTCTTTTTCAAATATTTAAATATTTTTTTTTCTTCGAACATCTTATCTTCAACATAAGTAACAAGTTTAGATAATGGTAATGATTCAACAATATCTCTGCTATTCAGCTTTTTTACAAGGTTATTAAATTTTCTTTCTTTTAAAGTTAATTCAGTAGCCAAAACTAAAACCTTTTTATTTTTACCTTTTTTATTGTTTTTTTCTACAGCTGGTTTTACTGCCGGTTCCATCCCTATTATTGGAAAAGCATATCTTTTTCTAAGATCATTAATTGCAATACTTGTAGCTGTGTTACATGCAACTACTAATCCATCTATCTTTTTGTCTACCAAAAAATCTACAGAATCAAAAATATATTTTTTTACCTTAGCCTTTTTTTTTATTCCGTATGGAACATTTTTGGTATCAGCATAATATATAAAATTCTGAGAATTAAAAAAATTAAGAGCATCAGCCAGAACTGTTATACCGCCCATCCCGGAATCAAAAAATCCTATATTCATAAAACTCCCTTAGTAATAAAATTAATCTTATATATTTATTTAACAATTAAATATTCATTAATAAAATCAAAATTTTGTTTCTGTGGATAAGAAGTTATATTGTAAAAAAAGAAAAGATAAAAATATTTATAAAAAATATATACTGGAAAAATTATAATTAAAAAAAATAGTTTTATAAAAAAAGTTTCCATAGATAAATTCAATAAATTTATTATCAACATAAATATTGCACCAAATATACCCTCAAGAATAATAAAAAAAGGAAAAAACTTTAAATATTCTATAAAATTATTTTTTATTATTAAAAACGATTTCTGTATCATTTTTAAATAAGATGCTTTTCTATTATCCAAAAACAAAATAATAAGATTAACTCTCATAAAAATAAAAAATAAAAATATAAATAACACAGTTAAAAGTAAAATTAAATAGAATAGTATATTTCCAAAATCAAAATGTACATTTTTTATAATACTAAATAGAAACCCGGTAGAATTATTGTATATATAATAAATGATATCAAACATTAATAGATAAATTGCAGGAATAAAAAAAAGTTTAACATTTTTAAACAAACTAATTTTACTTTTTCGTAAATGATTATATAATAGTAAATAGAAAAGTCTTGATATAAAAATAAACAAAAGGGAAATAAAAATATATTTTATACTGTAATTTATATTTTCCAAATTAATTTGAAAAATATAGAAAGATTTAACAAGAATAACTAAAAATAAAATAGATAATACTTTTAAAAAGGAAAAATCCTTCAAAAACAATTTTCTTGTAGAAAAATATCCCTGCTTTATACTTTTAAAAATAATAGACATAAAATACCAGCCTTTATATATTCATCATGTATATATGATAACCATTGCTAAAGAAAAATCAATAATAAGATAAAAAAGAAAAGCGGAGAGGGTGGGATTCGAACCCACGGTATCAAGGTATGATACACGCGATCTCCAATCGCGCCGGATTAGCCACTCTCGCACCTCTCCAGAAAAAGTGATTTTTTGTATAAAAATAATTAAAGAAAATATACAAATAATTAATATTACTAACTTTGTTTAATTTTGCTGATTATCTACTTAATTATACTTATACAAAAAAATTTTATCTTTTTTACGGAGAGAGAGGGATTCGAACCCTCGGAAGAGCCTTTGAGCCCTTCACGTGATTAGCAATCACGCGCCTTAAGCCACTCGGCCATCTCTCCTTTAAAAAAGATATATAAATAAAAAACGGAGGAGGTAGGATTCGAACCCACGGTGGCGCGAAGCCACAACGGTTTTCAAGACCGCCGCAATCAGCCAGACTCTGCCACTCCTCCTGCTAAAAAAAGATAGCAAAGAATAATTTTAATGTCAAGATATACTTATTACTTCTTTTATATTATTATAAAAAAAAAGTAGTAGTAGTAGGTGGTGTGGATATGTAGATAAGATTTAAACTTGTAAAATATAAAGAAGATATAAAAAAAAGAGGTGTTGATAAAATATTATTTAAAACGGTATAGAGTGTAGATAAAAGAAGGTGAAAATATTTAATGTTAATAAATAAGAAACTATCAACAGAAAAATAACAATTAAATAACTTTAATATTTTATTCAGGAAAATTATTATTGTGGAAAACTTGTTAACTAGTGTTTAAGAAAAGGGATAAACACTACAATAAATCTGTGTAAATTGTTAAATAATAGTATATTATGAAAACAATGGGATAAAAAACAAAAGAAGTAGTATTGTAAACTAAGCAAATGAAAGTTTATAACTTATTAATATAGAACAAAATAAAAAAACATAAAAATATCTTGAAAAAATAAGTAATAATAATAGAATTAGTAAGTGGAGAAACTTTAGGAGTGATAGATGAGTAATTTAAAAGAATACATAATGGATCAACTATCTATAAAAGTAGATAAAGGAAATGTCGAGAATCTTTTTAGTGAAATTAATGTTGTAAAAGATGATAAAAAGGTAAGATTTGAATCTTCAGATGAAGTGTTTTTAAAAAGGATAAGACTTCTTTTTGAAGATGATTTAAACTACATTCTTCAGAATAAAAGTAATGGGGATAATTTAGAACTTGAATTTAAAATAACAGATAAGTTCAGCAAATCAAATTATTCTGAAGGGAGTCAGGAAAAAAGTTATAAAAAGGAAAGTTTTTCAACTGATTTAAATGATAATTTTATTTTCAACAATTTTGTAATTGGTAGAAGCAATGAAATGTCCTATTCTGCAGCAGTTGCTGTTGCAAAAAATGTTGGGCAGTCAATATATAATCCATTATTTATATACGGAGAGTCCGGGCTGGGAAAAACTCATCTGATGCAGGCTATAGGTAACAAGATTTATAAAAAAAAGAAAGAAGAAGTTAGGTGCTGTTATGTAACGGCTGATAAGTTTAGAAATGAACTAATAGAATCTATAAAGAATAGATCTACCGAAAATTTTAGAAATAAATATAGATATGTTGATGTTTTACTTGTTGATGATATACATGTTATAGAGGGAGCGGAATCGGTACAGGAGGAATTTTTTCATACATTCAACGATCTATATAAATTGAATAAACAAATTGTAATAACAAGTGATAGGCCTCCCTCAGAAATTAAGCTGGAAAATAGACTTATAACCCGATTTGAATGGGGACTTGTAACAGACATTAAAAAACCAAGACTGGAGACAAGAGTTGCCATTTTAAAGAAAAAAGCAGAAAAATGGAATATGAATTTGTCTCATGAGATAATTTTTTATATAGCAAATAATGTAACCAGTAATGTAAGAAAATTAGAGGGGTGTTTAAGGCGAATAAGTTTTTACAGCAGAATTTCAGGAACCACATCCGATTTAACTGTTAATGATATAAATGCTTTATTATCAGAATTTTTTGATAATAATTTGCAAAAGATGTCCCTGAGCATGATTAAAGAAAAAGTGGCAGAATATTATGGACTAACCGTTAATGTTCTTGAAAGCAAGAGAAGAAAGAGGGAGTTCGTTATACCAAGATTTGTTGCTATGTTTATTGCCAGAGAGCATACAAATGAAACATTGAAATCAATTGGAAAATCCTTTGGAGACAGGGATCATTCTTCTGTTATTAATGCATGTAACAGGATAGAAGAAATGATGGATGAAGATATTACATTTAAAAATGAAATAGAAAAGGTTATAACTTATCTAAATAAATGAGGGGAGAAAAAATGAAATTTACATTAAAAAGAAATGAGGTTTTGAACGAAATAAATATAGTGAAAAATATTATAAACAAAAAATCAATGAAACCAATATTGCAAAATATGCTCCTGAATGTAACCGAAGAAGGATTAATTATTGAGGGATCGGATCTAGAAGTTGGGATTAGATATAAATTACCCCTGTATAATACTGAAGAAAATGGAAAAACAACTATCCCCGCAGATAAGCTTTCAAGTATTTTATCCGAAGCTCCGGAGGAAGAAGTGGCATTTTTAGTAGAAAAAAACAATGCTTATATATCTTCCGGATCCACAAATTTTACTGTATCTGTAATGGATGCAGATAATTATCCCAAATTTCCCCAGATAGAAAAAGAGGATAGTTTTGAAATAGACTTTGAAAAACTCAATGAGATGATCTCAAAAACAATAATAGGAACAGCCAAGGATAGTGCACGATATGTATTTAGGGGAATTCTTTTTGAGAAGAAGGATGATTTGTTGAATCTTGTTGCTACGGATTCTCATATCCTTGCTAAAGCCTCAGCAAATATAGAAAATCAGGCTGAAGGAGAAATGAGGGTAGTTGTTCCAAGAAAAATATTAGAGGAATTGATGAAAATAAATTATTCAGGAATGGTTAAAATTAGCTACAGTAAGCAAAATATAAAATTTGAACTTGATGATGTGGAGCTTGTTTCAAGATTAATCGATGCTAAATATCCAAAATATGAAAAAGTGATTCCAACAATAAACGACAAAACAGCAATAATTACAAAAGAGCAGCTGCTGGACTCTTTTAGAAGAATTTCTGCCTTTATAAAAAGTGATACCGGAAGAGTTTCTTTTTATTTTAAGGAAAATCAGATTAAGATGATTGCTAAACTTGAAGAGCTAGGCAAAGCAGAAGATAAATTTGATATAAATTATGAAGAAGAAGAGATTCGACTGGATTTGAATTATAAATATTTAAAAGATATATTAAAAACTGTATCAGATGAAAATGTTCAGCTGGATTTATACGATGAGGAGAGTGCTATTATAGTAAAAACAGAACAGAATGAGAATTTTTTCTGGGTAATTATGCCTCTTGCAATTTTGGAATAAAATGTTATTAAAAAAAATGCATCTAAAAAATTTCAGAAATCTTAGGAAAGAAAAGGTAACATTCTTTCCATCAGTAAATGTTATAGTAGGGAATAATGGAAGCGGGAAGAGCAATCTGCTGGAGGCTATATATTTGTTCTATAAGGGGAAGAGTTTTAGAAAATCAAAACTAATAGATATGATTAACTGGGAAAAGGACTTTTTTAGAATTAAGATCTCAACAGATGATGAGATGTATAATAATCTTTTTTTCTATTACGATAAAAAAAAAATCTTCAATATGGAATAGATAAAAACAAATTATCTTCCTCAGAATTTTTTTACAATTTCTATCCACTTATAGTATCAAGAGAAATATTTAATATGGTATATTTTTATCAAAATGAGATACGTAGATTTTTTGATAAATATATACAGCTTTTTTTTGGAGATTATAGAAGAAATTTGCTAAAATATAAAAAAATATTAAGGGAAAGAAATGCTATTTTGAAAGAAAAAAACCCTTCAAAGAAAGAAATTAAAATTTGGGATGATTTTTTTATAAAATATTCTGGGAAAATAATATCTGATAGAAAACAGTTTGTAAAAAAACTGAACGGCAGCATAAATAAATATTATCAGAAGATTTTTAGTGAGAAATTTGATATAAAGATTGATTACAGAACAAATTTTGAAAAGGAAAAATTTAGAAAAAATTTAAATAGGGATATAAAAAAACAAACTACACAAATAGGACCCCACAGGGATAAATATAAAATCATATTTAACAACAAACAGCTAAAAGCCAGTGCTTCCCAGGGCCAAATGAAGAGTTTTATTATGTCTTTCATTTTAGTTCTGACAGAGAAATTAAGCAAAAATGGTTCGGAAGATGTGGTTTTGCTTATGGACGATGTTTTTGCCGAATTAGATTTAGAAAGAAAAAATAAAATTTTTAAAATAATAAATGATTTTGATTTACAATGTTTTTTTACCGTTGTTGAAAAAGATTTTTTTGAAAATAAAATAGAAAATTTTATTAAAATTGATGATGGAAGGATAATCCAGTAGATGGACAATTTAGGCAAAATTATAAAAAAAGTTATAAATAAGGATTTTAATAATCAAATTACAAAATTAAAAGAGAACTGGAACAAAATAGTAGATTCTGATGTTGCTATGAATACTGAACCTACTATTCTCCGAAAGAAAAGATTAAATGTTAAATGCAGCTCTTCTGTTTGGATACAGGAAATGATGTTAAGAAAAGAAGGCCTTATAACTAAAATAAATGATTATTTTGAAGATGAAGTTGTAAAAGAAATTTATTTTAAACAATAGGAGGGACATGATAAAAATTCAGATAGTAGAAGATGAAAAGAAAATAGCTAATATAGTTAAAAAATATTTAGCCCGCGAGGGATATAGGACAAAAATTTCAAGTGATGGAGAGAAAGCCTTGAAAGATTTTAATAAATTTGATCCGGATCTTTTAATTCTTGACAGGATGCTTCCCAATAAAAGTGGAGATGAAGTATTAAAATGGATAAACAGAATTAAAGAAATACCCGTGATTATGCTAACAGCCAAGGATAAGGAAGATGAAATACTGAATGGATTTAAAATTGGAGTGGATGATTATATAACTAAACCCTTTAGTCCGCGAATTTTGGTAGAGAGGGTGAAAAATATTTTAAAGCGGTCAGACAGAGTAAGTTTTAAAGATAATATTATTTTTGACAGTTTTGAAATGTATACTTCCAGCATGGAAGTAAAGATTGATGATAAAATGATTGGTTCTTTCTCGGCTAAAGAATTTGAAATATTATATCTTTTGGCAAAAAATCCCACAAGAATTTTTAGCAGAGAACAAATTTATGATATTATATTCAAAAATTCAGATTCTTTTTACAGAACAATAGATACACATATTAAAAATATTAGAAAAAAAATCGAAAAAAATCCAAAAAACCCAAAGTTTATACATACAGTATATGGAAAGGGTTATAAGTTTGAGATAAAACAATGAAAAAATTAAAGAATGAACTATTTGTTTATTTTACCGTACCCTCAATTATAGGGCTTATTCTTCTTTATGTCGCTATTATAGCCTTTTTTAACTATGAATATAGAACGATTGTTTTAAATAGGTTTAAAGACAGAATCCCTATTTTCAAAGAGCATATTTTTAAAAATTATACAAACATGCATAATAAAGACAGAATGAGTATGAGACATCACATGAGAATGAGAAACAATATGCCCGATATGAGAGGAAGGATTCCTTATATGGCTTTTAAAATATATGATAAAAATGGAAAGATTATACATTCAGAACCACCTTTTTTTGACCAAAAAGAATATATCAAAATTAATGAAAACAGGGTTATGAATGAAGAAAAAAACAAATATCTTAATTTATACATTAAAAGAAACAGAATATATTCAAAAAGAGAAAAGGATTTTTTAAAAATTCTATTTATATACTCCTCTATTCTTTTAATTTTTTTAATAGGGATCTTTTTCTACATAGCAAATAAGTTTTCAAATAATATTTTAAATTTCTTTATGAAAATGAAAGAAAAGTTTTTCTGTATTGCTAAGGGGAATTATGATATAAAAATTGAAAATAAGTATGAAGAATTTGAGCCTTTTAAATCAGGAGTTGAAGATATGGCATCTCTATTAAAAAAAGAAGAAGAAAGGAGAAAAGATTTTATAACAAATATATCTCATGATATTAAAACTCCAATATCAATTATCAAAGCCAATATAGAAGGAATCCTTGATGATGTTTTGAAAGATTCCAAGGAAAACATGAAGTTAATTTTACAGGAAGTTGATAAATTAGAAAATTTTATAAAAAGAATTAAATATTTTGACTTAACTGAAAAAAAAGAAAAAGAATGGATTAATATAAAAAAAGATTTGAAAAAGTATAAAGAAAAATACAAAAATTTAATGGAAATTAGATTGAGTATGTCTCAAAATTTTGTTGTTAAGTTCAATCGAAACGATTTTGAAACTATCTTTGATAACTTATTGTCAAATGCATATAAATATAATGAAAAACAAGCAAAAAAATGTATGATAAAAATTCAGAAACAGGAAAATAGATTAATTATTAGGGTAATTGATAATGGAAAAGGAATAAAAGAAGAAAACAAAAAATTAATTTTTGAAAAATTCTATAAGCAGGATAAATCCAGAACAGATCGACACTCAATGGGTCTTGGATTAGCTATTGTGAAAAAAATTGTAAACCAGTATGAGGGATATATTGATGTTAAATCAAAAGAAGGATTTTATACAGCTATAAAAATTGTTCTTAGAAATTTAGACTATAAGTAATCCCATAGTTTTTCTGTATAATCTCTTTTAAAATCGGATGATTTTTCAATGCTTCCTATTAGTGTATACGGATAGTTTGAAGATTTGAGTTTGTTGATAAGATCCTTCTTCTTAGTTTTAGAAGCAATAGCAAGTAATGCACCGGAACTAATTAGTTTAAGTGGATTTATTCCAAAATAATCTGTAATTTTCTTAACAGGAGATGGTAGAGAAATGTTGTCTTTAAAAGTAACACCCAGATTGGGTAAAAGGTCATCAATTTCAGACAAACCTCCCCAGATGCCCCCCTCGGTGGGATCATGCATATATTTTGAATATTTTCGTACTATTTTAGAGTAGTTATATACCGATAACTGATTTATATAAGTATTAATTTCTTTTTTCTCTTCTTTTGTTAAAAGATTGGTTAATTTTTCTTTATGAGCATTATAAAGGATATAGGTACCTTCAAGGGCCGGATTCCCTATTAATAATAGCAGGTCATCTTTTTTTACATTTTTTATTGAAAAAAGTTTATTGCTTTCTCCGATTATTGTGGCAGTAAGAAAAGGTTTTTTGTGTTTTTGGGTAATCTCAGTATGTCCTCCTATGATTGATATCCCATATTTTTTACAGCTCTCATCAATATCTTTCATGGTTTTCTTTATAAAAGGTTTTCCAAGATTCTCGGGGACTAAAATATTTAGCATAATATATTTTGGATCTCCCCCCTTAGCGGCGATATCATTAACATTAATTTCCACTAAGAATTTGCCTATGTTTTTATTTGCAGCCCCGACAATTGGATCGGAAGAAACCAGTAAATATTTAGAATTTGTTCTTTTAATAACTGCAGAATCCTCTCCAATTGAGGGCCCGGATAACAAGTCTTTATTTTCAGCACCCCTATACTGAAGCACATATTTTTTTAATTCATCAGGATGAAGTTTACCAATCATATTGCTCCTTTCCTGTTTTAATTTCCTGGGTGTAATTCCATTTAAGGTCTTTAAAAGCCTTAAGGCCAATAAAAAATTTATAATTAATAATCCCGTTTTCTCTATTTTCCCACTCAATATTTATCCGCCAGCAGTGTAGATCCCTTGATAGCCCGAAACTTTGATTTCTTATATCATTTGATTTGATATCATAAAGTAGGTTGTGAGAGAGTCTCCACTTGTCTGTGATATTTAAATTTGTATTTGATCTAAAAGTAGAGATTTCGCTGTTTGTATTAAAATTTTTGCTGTAATTAAGCCACATGCTTGAATAAAAATGCTCTGTATTTATTGTATATGATAGGGATGAAGAGATAGATTTTGTTTTATTATTATATAAATCGTAGTTCTGAAGTATTTTTAAAGACAATCTCATTTTATCATTTAGAAAGGGAGAAATTTCAGCAGAGTTTGATAAGTTTCTAAACTGGTTAGAAGATTCAAGCAGATTTTGAGATGTTGTAGTGGATAGTTTTAAAAAAGTGTATTTTCTGCTTTCATCAATTTTTGTAAGAAAAGAATTTGTTAGAGAGTACTGAATACTAGACTGTTCATTTATTTTTGCGATATTATTTCTTATGAATTTATCCTGACTCATATCGGGAACATAGTTATAGGTAATGCGTGGAGTAATTATATGTTTAACCTTATCTGTTGCTCCAATATTCAAAAGATTAAAGTATCCATAAATTTTTATATAATTGGATATGTTAAATTCCGGAACCCATCTGTAAATCATATCGTTTTGGAGATTAAAATAGTCGAAGTTGTTATTTATATTTTCGGAAAATTGAAAATATTTTAAAAAAGTATGTTTATAGGTTAAATCAAAATTATTCTCCATAGAGATATGTTTAAAGGAGTTGTCGATATAAAGGTTTTCTGAGATACTATTACCTGAAATATATAAATTTGGTATAACCTGTGTGGAATAAAGATAAACACTAAGCTGTGGAAGGGTATCTCTTATGTTTTGCTGATATCCATCTTCGGTGTTTATCCATGATTTGAAATGGGAGCCCTTTAATTTGGCATAAATTTTTTTCCCAAAACTTTTTTCAAGAACCAAGTAGGATGAAGCCTGATTTCTTGTTCTATCATAAATATTTTCTCCAAAGTCGCTGAAGTAGCTGGTATCACTAAAGAAATTTGCCTGTAAGGAAAGCTTCAAATCAATAGGTTTAAAAAAATGACTTGATGATCCTTTAAGCTGCCATCTTCTTCTATTTTGTATGTTATCATATAAGTAGTTACCTTCTATGTTACCCTCTCCATTATGAGTTTTATATCTTAATTCTGCTGCCTGTTCGATTCCCCTTCTTGTCATATATTTAAATGTGTAGGTTAAATCCGAAAATCTATTTAGTACCAGAAAAAATGGCTGAATATAAGTTATGCCATCAACCTTGTTGTTTGATATTTGGGGCTGCAAAAACCCTGACTTTCTTTTTTCTGGAATGGGCAAAAAATAAGATGGAAGGTAAAAAACCGGGACATGGCCTATATAAAAAACTACAGGAGAAATAACAATTTTATTATCTTTTATTACTTTCATTCTTGTTGATTTTATAGAATAATGAGGATTAATTTTTTTACATGTAGAAAAGGTGCTATTTTTTCCATATAAATATTTTTCATCTTCATAGAGTATAACCTTGCCGGATACTTCACCTTTTTCAATTGGAGCTCGAGCATTATACAGAACTGCTTTTTTAGTATCCAGATTGTATAAAAGTGTTTTGCCGGTGAATTTATTGTTTTTTGAATTAAAATCGATATTTCCTTTGGCTATTAATATTTTTTTTTCTGTAAAAAAGCTAATTTGATCGGCTTTTAAAGTCATATCTTTGTAATTAACAGATGCTTTTTCGTTTAAAATTATTTCGTTTTTATTTATATTATATTTTAATTCATTTGCGCTGTAGGATAATTGGGATTCCTGAGGATAACAGAGGGTAATAACAAAAAAGATGATAATTGTTAAAAGTAATAATTTCTTATATATAATATGTTTCATTTCCTTTTTATTGTAATTAGTTTCAGGGTATTATCAAGATAATATTTTGGAGGTTAATCAAAAGAATAGGTCTGAATTTCTTCCAAAGTTAAAAACCCGGTTTTTAAATTTGTTTTAAGGTAGGTGATGAGAGGCTGCAGGCTGTCTTTTTCATCAATAATTTCAATAATAACAGGCATATTGCTGAAGAGTCTAATAAATTTTGAGGAGTGCATATGTTTATTTTTGCCAAAGCCCATAACGCCCCTTATAGCAGTTGCTCCGGAAATATTCAGGTCTTTAGCTTTTGAAAGGATCTTTTGATAAAGGGATTCCCCTTTTAGTTGATCATCTTCGCCAATATAAATTGATAATTTAAATTTTTTTTTAAATTCCTTCATGATATATTACCACCCCTTATTTAAGCATAGATAAAAAAGATTTAGAAACCAGTATGCCCAAAAT
>VSIX01000024.1 GCA_008086245.1 Candidatus Mcinerneyibacterium aminivorans | reverse complement strand
TAATAAATGGGAAGACAAAAGGGTATTAGATAAGATATATAATCTTTTTATTAAGGGGCTTGATAATGAAATCAAAAACTTTGAATTTTCTAGGTTATCTAATGAAAAGGCGAGAAATTTTTATGAAATGCACATTAAAAATAATCATACAAAAACATTAAAAGAAAATATTAATTTAACTGTTAAATATTTTAAAGGTAGAGCCAAAAGTGCTGATAGTTTATTTTATTTTGGAGACACATATAGTGAGGTGGCTAGAGAAACTGAATCGTATAAAGAATATCAAAAAAAAGTATATGTTAATTTAGAAAAAAAGAATGAAGAGCAATTAGTTAACCTAGCTATTGTAAAACTTAAAATCGAAAATGATTTTGTAAGTTTTATAATAAATAAATTTATACTTATGATGTATGATTATGATTTAATTTCTGATGATGAATATAATCTATACATATATGGAACTTTGGATAAAAAAAAAATTAAACTAACAAAATTTGGCTTAAGTGGAAACTTAATATCTCGATTAGAGAGTGACGGTCAAATGGAGAATATAACTTTTGATGAATATGGAAATTTACAAACAAATGAGGAGTTTGAAGAATTCAAGAAATCAATTGATGACTTTTATAGATTTCAAATTAATAGAATTTTATAATAATTAATATAAAGTTATTTTTAGTAATTGGCGAAACTTTTTATAAATATGATTGAATATTCTATTACATTCTATTTCAACCTTAAAATTTAAAAGGTTAAGTCTTTATATTTATATAAATTTAGAGATTAGTAATAGATAAAATCAAAAGATAAAAAAAAGATAAAATAAATAAAAAGTATGTGAAAATTAAATTATGATCCATTTGGAGTTTCTTTAGATATTTAATTAAATAATATTTGACATTATTTAAATTAATATTTTATTTAATAATATTTCTAAATTATTATGATAGGGCTATTTATAACTTATTTTTAGATGCTTTATAAACTTAAGAAATTTAAGTATTAAATAATTGAATAAATTATTATTTTATGTTAATTTATAAATAGATTTATGGATAATTTAACAGAAAAACAAAGAAAAAAATGTATGAAGACTATTACTTCTAAGGATACTAAAATTGAAGTAAGTCTTAGAAAAACTTTATGGCATAAAGGATATAGATATAGAAAAAATTATAAGAAACTTCCTGGTAAACCAGATATAGTTTTTTTGAGAAAAAAAATTGCTATCTTTTGTGATGGGGATTTTTGGCATGGATATGATTGGGAAAATAAAAAAGAGAATATTAGTACAAATAAAAATTACTGGTTAAATAAAATAGAAAAAAATATAGAAAGAGATAAAAAAAATACAAAGAAACTTGAAGAAAAAGGTTGGAAAGTTTTAAGATTCTGGGGACATGAAATAAAAAATAATCTTGATAAATGCATTAAAATTATTGAAAATGTATATAATAATAGAGAGGAGCAAAATTGAATTTAGATGTTGGTAGTTTGTTTGCTGGAGTTGGAGGAATATGTCTAGGTTTTAAAAAAGCAGGGTATAATGTGGTATGGGCAAATGAATTTGATAAATTTGCACAAAAAACTTATAAGGCAAACTTTCCTGATGTTGAATTAAATCCAAAAGATATAAGAAAATTAAGCAAAAAAGAAATTCCACAATTTGAAATATTAACTGCTGGATTTCCTTGTCAAGCATTTTCAATAGCTGGTTATCAAAATGGTTTTGATGATGAACGTGGAAATTTATTTTTTGAAATTAAGAGAATTATAGAAATTATGAATTCAAAACCCAAAATATTAATTTTAGAAAATGTAAAAAACCTAGAATCACATGATAATGGAAACACCTTTAAAGTAATTAAAGAAGTTTTAAAGTATTTAGGATATAGTATTAAATATAAAATATTAAACACATTAGAATATGCTAATATACCTCAAAATAGAGAAAGAATATTTATAATTGGTTTTTTGAATGAAGATATTGCTAATAAATTTGAATTTCCTGAAAAAATAGATCTAAATAAGAATATTCATGATGTAATTAATATTGAAGAAAAAAAACCTAATAAATATTATTATAAACAAAATTCTAAATACTTCAAAATGCTAAAAGAAAAATTTGATAACAAAAACACTGTATATCAAATTAGAAGGGTATATGTTAGAAAGAATAAAAGCAATGTTTGTCCTACATTGACTGCTAATATGGGTACTGGTGGACACAATGTACCAATTATAAAAGATAAATATGGATTTAGGAAATTAACACCTAGAGAAACTTTTTTATTTCAAGGTTTTGATAAAAATTTTATTCTTCCTGATGAGGTTAGTGATACTCAGTTATACAAACAAGCTGGTAATACTGTAACTGTAACGATAATAAAAAGAATTGCAAAAAAAATTAAAAAAGCATTAAAAGAAACTGATAGTAAGTTTATAATAGATAAAAAAGTTAAAGTAAAATAAGAGGTGTATTTTGATATCAGAATTTTCTAAAGATAATTTTGATAAGTATATAAAATTACTAAAATCAATAGGTGCTTTATCTAGATTGTTTTCAAAAAATACAACTCCATATTTAAATTATAGAATTTCTGAAAATATTTTTTGTAAATCTTTTAATGCAGTAAATGTTTCAAGAAGTGACATTGCACTTGATGCAAAGATAAAAAATACTGGATATGGAATTAAAACTTTTATTTCAGAAAGAGAAATGTCTTTAGAAAAAATTGCTGAATTTAATAATAAAAGACCTGAATATATGAAACATGAAGAAAAACCTGATAAATTAATTAATGAAATAGCAAATCTTAGAAATGAGCGTTTAAAATTTGCTAAGAATATATTAGAAGTTGATGATATCATATATCATTATATTACTAGAGAAAAAAATGCTTTTAATGTTGTAGAAGATTCAATGATACCAATAAACTACGATAAAATAGAAATAAATAAAAGTGATGAAAAGAGTATTCATTTTAATGATAATAAAAATGATTACAGTTTTGTATTTTCAAAAAGTACATTATATAAAAGATTTTATACAATTAATCCTGTAAAAATTAATATTGATATTATGGAGGATCCTTTTGAAATTATTAAAAAGCTATATTATAATCATTCAAATTTTATTGACAAAAAAATAAATTATCAGTCAGTATATCTACCTCTTTATTCTCACAGAGGAGGTTTTAATGTACCTAAAAAAAGTGGTTTAAATCAATGGAATGCAGGAGGAAGATCAAGACATCCAAGAGAGGTATATATAAGAATTCCTAAATGGATACACAGAAAATTTCCTTCATTTTTTCCTAATAGAAATAAATCTTTCAAATTAATTCTCCCAAGTGGTAAAAATTTAAATGCTAAAGTATGCCAGCAAGATAAAAAAGCACTAATGAGCAATCCTAATAAGGCATTAGGAGAATGGCTTTTAGGAAAAGTTTTAAATATGAATGAAAAAGAATTAGTTACATATGAAATGCTGATGAGAAAAGGTGTTGATTGTGTTTTAATAACAAAGGAAGATAATAACAACTTTCATATTGATTTTAAAAGTATTGGTGCTTTTGAGTTATTTAAACAAAAATATAATAAATAAATTGAAAATAATTAGAATTATAAAATGTAAACATCTTAATTTCCTTAATATAGAAATATGATTAATTAATCTAAAAATAAATTACTTATTTGTCTACTAGGAACCCAAAAAGGGAGAAAGTCATCACATTTATACAAAAATACAATTTATGATTGATAATTCTTTAAATTATTCATTTTTAATTATTAAATTTTCATTTCAATCAACAAAACTGATTGACTGGGTCTTGACATTGGGAAAATATTGCTGATTCATTTTAAAATAAATAAGAATTAGACTTTATGTTTCTACATTTAATAATTTATTAAGTTATTACATATACCTTTAATCTGTGAAAATTAGTGAGAATTCGTTGTTAAAAAGTTCTTTTTTTTTAATCGAATCCAATTTGATTAAATAATTTATATAAAAAAATTTTTCTTTAAATAAAGATGACAGGTGATAAAATGAAAATAGGTGGGCTTAATCTAATTTTCAATAAGAAGGGGGTCTAAATTGAGAAAGTTCTTTATTATTCTTCTTTTGGTAATTTTTATACTATCTAATACATGGGCAGTATCAAAAGTTGACTTTTTAAGCCTTAATACCAAAGAGGATGTATCGGAAAAATATATGGAAAAATCTGATAAAACCTATACTTTAGTCTTCACCGAAAAAAGGGCAGTTTATATTGGGACTATTTCCTCGAGTACCAGTGAAAATATAAAATTTACATCATTTTTGGGGGAAGAGATCAATATAAAAAAAGATCATGTAAAGGATATTAATAAGAGTGTTAAAGAGGCTGATATTTCTAAAAAAATTAAATCAGGATATGAAGAATTATATGACATGAAACTTCCAGTGTTGCTTTTTAATGATAATTTAGATTTGCTGGTAACAAAATCTAATAAAGTATATATGGGATCTCTTAATGATGAAAATAATAACAAACATAATTTGAATGGTTTTTACGGTAATTCATATGAATTTGACAAACATAACATAAAAAAGATTTATTCTGTTGAAGGGATTAACAAATTTTTATTATTATCCAAATTATCCTATACTGGAGACATTGATGATATATTAAATCATTCCAAAAAGGATGATGGAATTACTCCGTTTTGGTTAATCCCTTTATATGTAAGTATAGGTCTTTCTGCTGCATTTTTGGGTTGTGCTTATTTGGTAGGTGGAATAGCCGGAGCTGTAATTTTATATGGAGTCATTACTTATGGGCCAGTTTTATTTCTGGTTAGTTTAGTTTTTACTTCTATTTTACGATTACTAGCAAAAGATACAATTGAAATGAAACGTAAAAGGCATAAAGATTTCCTGAATTTCCTGAAAACGGGAAAATTAACAGAATTAAAACCTAATATAAGTTTAAATCTTGATTTAAATTATAAAATCCGTAATGAACTGAGTATTGGATTTGGAGTTAATTTCTGAAGCAAAAGTAATTGAATGATTTTATAATTTTAAATTTTAATCTATTTGAGGTTAATGAACTGCTTATTTTTGAAAAATAAACGGGGACGCGTCTTCACATTTATACATTCTTATAAATTTTCATAATTCATTATCTTTATTTATATTTCATAGTTTTAGTTATTTCTTCATAGGTATTAGATTTAATAATTTTCAATTTTCCTCTTTCAATTTTCAATTTCAAAAAATCCAAAGGATTTTTTGAAACAAGCGGAATCGCGTCTTCACATTTATACAATCATTGAATTTCTTATGAATTGATTACTTTACTAATTAATTTTATTTTTATCTTCTATCTTAATTTTGTTCAAAAAGAATACTGTTAATCTGTGAAAATTAGTGAAAATTCGTTGTTAAAAAGTTCTTTTTTTAATCGAATCCAATTTGATTAAATAATTTATATAAAAAAATTTTTTCTTTAAATATAGATGACGGGTGATAAAATGAAAATAGGTGGGCTTAATCTAATTTTTAATAAGAAGGGGGTCTAAATTGAGAAAGTTCTTTATTATTATTCTTTTAATAATTTTTATACTATCTAATACATGGGCAGTATCAAAAGTAGACTTTTTAAGCCTCAATACCAAAGAGGATGTATCGGAAAAATATATGGAAAAATCGGATAAAACTTATACTTTACTTTTTACTAAAGATAGGGCTGTACATATCGGTAAAGTATTACAGGATAATGAGAAAGGGATTGAATTTGAGAATCTATTAGGAGAAATTGTAACAATTAATGAGGATAATGTTAAATACATTAAAGAAAATGTAAAGCAAAAAGAAGTTCCTCATAATCTAAAATATGAATATGCAAAACTTTATCATTTAAAACTCCCTGTTGCATTTTTCAATAAAGAAGAAATAGATTTTTTACTTACTAAAGAAGATGATATTATTATAGGTAAGTTGGTGAATAATAAAAATTATTACAAAATAGTAGATTTAAATAATAAGATTTACAAATTTGATAAAAATGAAATTAAAAATTCATACAAATTTTCCGGGATGGCTAAATATATTCTATTCTCAAAATTATCCAGTGAGGGAGAAATTGAAAATATATTAAATGAATCAAAAAAAACAAAAGGGAATTATTTTTTAAGCAGGGCTACCAGTCCTCTAATTCTTTCGTTGATTTTAATACCTTTTGGTCTATATTTTTCAATGGGTACAAGTTCATTAACTTCGAATTCAGGGTCTTATGGAAATGTTGGGGTACTTCTGTCCCTCGTTGTAGTTCCTCTGATCGGATTAATAATTTTTCTTTTTAAATATTCATTAAACCGGAAAAAAATAAATAATTACTCAGAGAACCATAGAGAATTAATAAAATTTTTAAAATCCGGTGAAATAAAGAAGATAAGCTCAGATATAGATTTAAATCTAAAGTTTCACGGTATAAATAAAAACGAACTCAGTATTGGAATAGGAATTAATTTTTAAAATTTTAAAATAATATATAATAGAAAATAAAATCTAGAAACAACAAATGTAAAAGAAAAGGGGGTTAGCTTTCACATTTATGCAATCTTTTAAATTATTTTGAATTGATTATCCGAACTAATGTTTTTTTGCTCCTGATCTTAGTTGTATTCTAAAATCATGAAATACTTTTTAATCTGTTAAAATTAGCATAAATTTGCTGTTAATAATATCTTATTACATAATTGGCTTGACTAAAATATTGAGTTAGAAGGTCACTAATATAGTGATTTATAAACGAATAATAGAATGTTATTCAATAGTAGTTATATCTCTGCTAAAATATTAGTAAATTGTATTTATATTAAATTAATGGATTAAGCAATAAGACAGAGGGGTAAAATATGAAATATTTTCTTATTGGATTTCTGGGTGTTTTGTTTCTAATAATATTTTTTGTTATTTATAAGAGGATTACCAATGTAGCCGATTATGTAAATCCGGAAATAAATTTAGAAGTAACAAGCAACGCTTTTGAGAATAATGGTGATATGCCGGTTAAATTTACAGGCAGGGGGGAAGATATTTCACCACAATTGAAGCTGGATAAAATTGATTCAAATGCAAAATCAATTGCAGTTATTATGGATGATCTTGATCATCCAATAGGTGTTTTTAATCACTGGTTGATATGGAATATCCCAGCAGATTTTAATGTTATACCGGAGGGCATACCCAGAAAAGAAGTGGTACCGTCACTTGGAAATGCCCTGCAGGGCAGGAGTGCCTATGGGGGAAAACATTATTACAGAGGTCCTAAACCGCCTTTTGGCATCCATAAATATAAATTTAAAGTATATGTGCTGGACATTATGCTGGATTTAAAAAAGAATGCCAATAAAGAACAATTACAGAAAGCAATGAAAGGGCATATATTACAGTACGGAACGCTAACAGGACAGTTCGGCAGTTAATTATATTTAATCTTAAAGAATAATTTAGATACTAATAGGAATGCTATGTTTAATTTTAATAAGATAAAGGGATTTTTAAATCTTGTAAGGCCCGAGTTGCCATTTTCTGCAGGTGTTTGTGTAATTCTGGGTGAGATAATTGCACTCGGCAGTTTGCCATCTTTTTCAATTATGTTTCTTGGGTTTATATATGGATTTTTCCTATCGGGATCAGCAATGATTTTAAATGATATTTTTGACATAGAGGTTGATAGGGTTAATTCTCCAGAAAGACCTCTTCCTTCGGGAATGATTTCTTCAAAAGAAGCTATAATTTTTGCTTCAGTAATAACTGGATTGGGACTGCTTTCTGCATTACTGGTAGGTAGTTTAGCTGTAATCTTATATATTGTTTTCTGGCTTGTGGGGTTTTTATATAACTGGAAATTCAAGGAAAAAGGATTTTTCGGAAATCTATTTGTCAGTATTTCGGTTGGATTCACAAATGTATTTGGGGGTATTGTTGTTGATAATCCATGGAGTAGTTCTGTACTGATTTTTGGTTTAATGATTTTTCTTTTTGATTTAAGTGAAGAAATCGCAGCAGATACAATGGATGTAGAGGGGGATAAAAAGAGAAATATAAAATCAATTCCTATTTTAATTGGAAGAAAGAAATCAATGTATATATCATCTTCACTGCTTTTTCTTGAAGTTTTAGTAAGCTATTTGCCTTTAATATTTGATTTTTTTGGGACTAGTTATTTAATCTTAATTTCTGTAACCAATATGATTATATTATTCCTTGGAATTAAACTGTTAAAAAGCCAATCAATAAAAAAAGGCAGGTTTTATGTTCGATTATTATATCTAATGGCACTTCCAGGTATGTTTTTTAGTATTATTAGTAATCTTATTTTCTAGGCAGATAAAAGATTAATATATGATTTAAAGAAAATCAACTCTTTACATTTATATAATCATTGAATTTCTTATGAATTGATTACTTTACTAATTAATTTTATTTTTATCTTCTATCTTAATTTTGTTAAAATAGAATACTTTTAATCTGTGTAAATTAGTGAAAATTCGCTGTTAAAAAGTTTTTTTATCGAACTTCATTAAATAAATATTCGTAAATTTTATTCAAATAGTATTTATAAAAGAATTGAGATCACACAT
>VSIX01000023.1 GCA_008086245.1 Candidatus Mcinerneyibacterium aminivorans | reverse complement strand
TGAAGCGAACGAAGTGAGCATAATCCCGGAATCCTCTTGTATGACATTTAAAATCTTTCCTTCGGAGGTTTAACATTTAAGCTATTTACTATTAACTTTTTACTATTTACTAATTATTGCCGGAATCCTCTTGTATAACTTTTAATTTTTTTTATTCGAAGGAATTAGATTTAAATTTTTACTTTAACTTAAACTTTAACTTAGACTAAAAATCTCGCCAGAGATTTTTCATCTTTTAAACCATGAATCAATATCTTCTTTTTTTAACTTTTTAATAACAGGACGACCATGGGGACAGGTTAGAGACATACCACCTTTTTCAATATATTTGATAAATTCTTTTATATCGCTTTTATTTAATTTATCTCCCGATTTAAGGGAGGTTTTACATGCAAGGGAGGAGATTATATCTTTAAATGGATTGCTTTTCTTTCCCTCTTCCAGATTCTCGATAACTTCTCTTACTACCTCTTCCGCATGAAGGTTTTCCCTATTATTAAAGGCCGGCAGTGTTTCTACAACGATACTGTTGTTTCCAAAATCTCTAAATTTAATTCCCATTTTTTTTAAAAACTTTTTATTCTCCATTAATAGCTCATAATCCCTTTTGCCCAGTTCTATAGCTTCTGGAATTATATGAGAACTATACTCCTTGAATCCCTTTTCTTTGTATCTGTCATAAAATATTCTCTCGTTTAATGCGTGAAAATCTACAAATAGCAAATCCTCTCTGGAAACAAATAACAGATATCTCCCAAAAACTACATCCAGAAACCTGTGATCAAAAAGATTAAGGTTTTTAGTTTTATCACTCTTTCTATTTCTCTCGCTATACATGTTTTCAAAAAGATTTTTCTCTGCAACCTTTGCAGTTTCTCCAAAGGAATTATTTTCTTCATTGTATTCCGTAGATTTTTCATCAGAGGATTCATTTTTTTTCATATCGACTTCCGAAATTGATTCCATCTTTTCAAAAAGTCCTTTAACTTTATGGTAAAGGCTGCTGTATATTTTCCTCTCGTTAGAAATTCTTGCCTCGAGTTTCTGCGGATGTACATTCATGTCAATTGCTGTTGGGTTAATATTTACAAAAAGAAACAAATAAGGATATTCCCTGGACTCAAGCACTTCACTTAAAGCATTTTTTACAGAATAAATTATATTTCTGTTTTTTATTATTCGATCATTTATATAAAAGTTAATCTCTTTTGAATTTTTTCTCGTATAGTTTTGAGAGGATATGTATCCCTTAAAAGAATAAAAATCCCCTTCTTCTTCAAAATAAAGCAAATTATTGGCAAGTTTTTTCCCGTAGAAATGAGTTATCCGGTCATTAAAATCATCATATGGGGAATAATGCAGCAAATTTTTACCGTCTTTATCCAGTTTCACTTCGATTTTTTTATCAAAAGAATAGGCCAGACCCAGTTTCCCCGTATAATTTTTTATCAATCTAAGTTCATATGAGGGGTTTTTTAGATATTTTTTTCTTGCAGGCACGTTATAGAAGAGCCTTTCGACCCTTACCGTTGTTCCCGTTTTTCTATTTTTTTCCACAAAGCGTACTTTCTTTCCTGCATCATAAACAATTTTTGCTCCAATATCTTCATCTTTGTGCTTTGAAATCGATGTAAGATAAGAAACAGACGCTATGCTCGGTAGGGCTTCCCCCCTAAAACCCAGAGAGTTCAGCCTGAATAAATCATTTACGTTTTCAATCTTGGAAGTAGCATGCCTCTGAAAGGCAAGTTCCAGTTCATCTTTTTTAATTCCTGTTCCGTTATCCTTAACTTCAAGATATTTTACAGGAGAATTTTTAATAGATATTTTGATAGAGTCAGCCTCTGCATCCAGACTGTTTTCAACAAGTTCCTTTACTACAGAAAAAGGTCGTTCTACAACTTCTCCTGCAGCTATTTTATTAATTGTACCTTTATCAAGTTTCTTTATCATTTTTTTCTATCTCTTCTTTTATCTTTTCTACTTCATACATCAGCTCAACAGGGGTTAAGCTATTTAAATCCATGAATTTTAATCTATTTATTATATTTTCTTTAAATCCACTGTCGAATAATGAATTTGACCTTTTTTCACTCACCTTATCATCATATGCAAGCGTCGGTACGCCATCTGTATAGCTTTCCTCTTCAAGATTAAACAATATATCCTTTGCTCTGTTAATAACGTTTTCCGGCAGCCCAGCAAGTCTTGCTACATGAACTCCGTAGCTTTTATCGCTTCTTCCCTCTTCAATTTTTCTTAAAAATATTATATCATTATCCCATTCTTTTATTAATATATTTAGATTTTTTATACCTTCATATAAATCTTCCAGCTCTGTGAGTTCATGATAGTGGGTAGCAAAAAGTGTTTTAGCTTTGATATTTTTATAAATATACTCGGAAATAGCCCATGCCAGAGACAAGCCATCAAAGGTACTTGTTCCCCTTCCAATCTCATCCAGCACTATAAAACTCTTATCGGTAGCATTATGCAAAATATATGAAGCCTCGAGCATTTCCACCATAAATGTGCTTTCTCCCTGAGCAAGATTATCAGATGCTCCAACCCTGGAAAATATTTTATCCACAATTCCAAACTCCATTTTTTTTGCAGGCACGAAAGAACCGATCTGGGCCATTAATAAAATTAGGGCATTTTGCCTTAAATATGTTGACTTTCCGGCCATATTCGGACCCGTGATAATAAAAAAAGACCTTTTATTTTCGGGGTCCATACCCAGGTCATTGGGAATAAAGGGTTCTTCAAAATCAAGAGTCTCAATTACCGGATGCCTTCCATCTTCAATATTTATTGTTTTATTATCCACAATCTCGGGCTTAACATATCCATTTTCAAGTGAGATATTTGCAAAGTTGATTAAATTATCCAGCTTCCCAATTATTTTGGCATTTTGGAGGATATCGCTGTTATTGCTTATAATTTCATCCTTTATTTCAAAAAATAGTTCATTTTCAAGATTTTTTATTTTCTCATCCGCACTTAAGATCTTCACTTCAATTTCCTTCAAATCATCTGTAAAATATCTTTCGGCATTTTTTAATGTTTGTTTTCTCTGATACCTATCCGGCACCTTATCAATATTTGACTTTGTTACTTCAATAAAATATCCAAACACCTTGTTATATTTAACCTTGAGGGTCTCTATCCCTGTTTTTTCCTTTTCTTCTTTCTCAATTTCAAGAAGTACGTCTTTACTTTCATTTTTTAATTTTCTCAATCTATCAACTTCATCATCGAATCCGTCTTTTATCAAATTTCCTTTTCCAAGGACCGATGCCCCATCTACCTTCAATCCACTATCCAGAAGTTCATATAATTCGTTAAGAACTTTTATATTACTGCTCATCTGTTCCAGGATTGAGATATTTGAATCATTTAGAAGGTCTTTAAATTTTTGCATATTGCAGAGTCCTTCTTTGATCTGAAGTAAATCCCGGGGCTTACCCTTGGTATAGGATATTCTACCGATCGCCCTTTCAAAATCAGGAATATCAACAAGCAGTTCCATCAGGGTTTCTCTCTTTTCCCGATTTTTTACAAAATAATCAACGGCTTTCCATCTCTTTTGCAGTTTTTGCTTTTCCATTAAAGGTTTTCTCATCCATCTTCTCAGGGTTCTTCTCCCCATCGGAGTTATATTCTCATTAAGAACCTCGTAGAGAGTATTTTTTTCGGTACCGTTCTGAATATTTTTAAATATTTCTAAATTTCTCCATGTTTTTGCATCTATAGATAGGTATTCTTTTTTCTCTTCATTTTCAATATTGCAGATATTGTGAAGTTTGCCTTTCTGGGTGTTTTCTATATGTTTCAATAATATTCCCACGGATATTATTTTGCTCTTATTATCGTCTATACCGTAGGGTACAAGAGAAACAACATTAAAGTAATTTTTAATTCTTTTTTTGGAGATTTCCCAGTCAAAATCCCAGTCCGGATATCTTGAAACAAAAAGGTCCGGATAATATTTATTTAAAAACTTGTTAATAATCCCATCATTTTCCGGACAGACAATTTCCTTGATTTCAAGTTTCTCCAGAACTGATAAAAGTTTTGTTTTGGTTGTACACTCCCCTGCATAAATATCTCCTATGGAAATATCCACATAGGAATAATAGAAGCTGTCCCCATCAAAAAACAGGGTTAGCAGCATTGTTTCCTCTTCATCCCCTATATACGTTCCGGGGGTAACTACCTTAACAACTTCTCTTTTAACTATTTTCTTGCCCTGCTGGGGTTCTTCAACCTGGTTGCAAATTGCCACCCTGTATCCCTTTTCTACAAGCTTCCTTAAATATCTTTGTACTGAATGAAGCGGAACACCCGCCATTGGCTGGCCTTTTTTTCTTGAGGTTAGAGCGATATCCAGTTCATCTGAAACTGTTTTTGCATCATCATAAAACACCTCATAAAAATCGCCCACCTGAAAGAAGAGAATGGAATTACTGTATTCCTTTTTTATTTTATTGTACTGTCTTGTTAGGGGGGTTTGTTTTGACTTTTTGCTCATAATTTTGTAACTACCTTACCCCAGCTCCTGCATTTATCGCAGTACCAAGTCGGTTCATGATATTTCTTACCGCATTCTTTACAAACGAATTTTCTGCTGGATTCAAGATCTTTCAATTCTTCTTTCATTTCAACCACTTTCTCCCAGTCCCCCATTTCAATGTAAACATCCAGCATAAGAAGCAAAATATAGTGGGATTCCGGTTTGTAGAGAATAGCTTCATGAAGTTCCTCAATTGCTTCCTCGAGATTTTCATTTTTTCTGTATATCTTTGCCAGAAAAATATGAATATATGGATTATACAGGTTGTTTTTTACAACCTTATTCAAATCTTTAATTAAATCATCATAATTCTGCGCATATACATTTAATATATCATCGCTTATATAATCAATAATATCCGGATTTATATTTAACGCCTTCATAAAAAGCGATTTTGCTTTTGATAGATTATCCTGCTCATAATTGAGTTTTGCTTCAGCAAGATAGATGCTCTCACAATTTTTATTGAATTTTTTTCCCTTTTTAATAAGATTTTTAACAATATCATAGTTCTCATTTTCCAGAGCCTGCTGTGCCATATTTGCAGCTATATATCCAAGCTCGCTGTGGTCCTTAATATTTTTAAAATCCAGAAGCTTTTTGTTGTAAGCGAGGGCCTTTTCAAAATCCCCCAATCGATAGGAAACATCTTTTGCCAGACTCAACAAAAATTCATCATTCTTAAAGGCGCTTTTATTGTTTTCAATAGCATTTAATGCCGTTTTGTACATTCCGTTTTCAACATAATCCACAAGAAGGCTTTTTAAAATAGCAAATTTACCTCTTTTTGAAAGTTTTTCATTTGCATATATTGTTTTATCAATATTCAGGGCCTTTTCGGGCATTCCCTGTTTTCTTAATATATAACTAAGAAGTAGATATGCGGGATATTCATCCGGGTTTTTATCCACAACTTCCTTGAGAAGTTTTTTTGCATCTTCATAATACCCCGTAGTTACATATTCTATAATATCAAGATAATAATCATACAGTTCGCTGCCTACTCTTCTATCTTTTACTACTTTACGTTCATTATATTCTTCCTGCTTTCTTAATCCATAAAAAATAAAAAGCAATACGAAAGCAAATATTATTGAAACAAGTAATAGATAACTCATAAATTAAACCTTTCTTAACCCTATTCTGCCTCGTTATCTTCTTCTACATTTAGTTTTCGAATATTTTTGATTTCTTTTTTTAAAGAATCAATTTCCTTTAATGCTTTTTTGTATTTTTTTAATAAGTTTGAATATTTCCAGAGACTATAAACTCCCGTAACCACGATACCCAGGAAAAAAGATAAAAGCAATGCTTCAATAGCAGCAATTTCCCCTGTGGAATAGCTGAAAAATTTAAGGGTTATTTGATCAGAAGCATTCTGTACACTAAAAACAACTATTAATATTAAAATTAATAAATACAACACAGTTCTTGCAATCTTCATAGATTCTCCCCTCCATTTTCATTAGTAAAATTATAAAGTTTAATCCCGAAAATATCAAGCATATTTATAAAAATCGGTGACCGATTTTTAAATTGCAAATAGCTAATGGCAAATTGCAAATAGCTAATGCAGACTGTAAAAAAATAGATAATTAGAATATTATATAGAAATGTTTATAAACAAGTCATGCTGAAAAAACCATGCACTGCCCTTTCTTATGGGTCGGCTTGACCGGAACTTGTTTCAGGGTTGTTTCAGCATCTTCTATAATTGATTGATATATAGTCTTTTAGAGTAGATCCTTCCCTTTCTTATGGGACAGACTTGTCTGGAAATAAATTCAAGATGACTGTTTTCTAAAAATTTTGAATATTCATTATTTAGTTGCTATTTCTTTACAGCCTGAATGGCAAATTGCAAATAGCTAATGACGAATTGAAAATTGCGAATTAAGATTTAAATATTATACTAGAAGATTCCGGCACTCCGTTTCACTCCGACCGGAATATGCATACTAGCAAAACATAAGTAATGAAAATTCCTGACGGATATGGATTATTTTTATTCTTTCTTAGTTCAGGAATCTTCTAGTAAACTTTTAAAATCAATCCCTTCGAAGAATATACTTAAATGTTACACAAGAAGATTCCGGGATTTCGCTTCTCTTCACCCGGAATATGCATAATAGTAACCATAACAAAGGAAAATTCCTGATGGAGCGAGCAAAGCGAGCGGAATTCAGGAATCTTCTATATCACTTTTAATTAGTTAAACCAATCTTTTGCAAGATCCTTCCATTCCGGATTAAATTTGTTAATCAGATTTTCCTTATATTCTCTTTTCCATTTTTTCATTCTTTTTTCAGTTAAATTTGCTGCCTCAATATCGTTGGTTTCTTTATACCATATTAATTTTGTACAATTATATTTTTTAGAAAATCCATCTATTAGTTTATTTTTGTGTTCATAGAGTCTTCTTTTTAGATTATTAGTTACTCCAATATATAAAACTGTATTATTTCTATTAGTTAAAATATAAACATAATATGAGTCATTCATATATGATTAGAATAATATATTTCTATTAACATTCAAGTAATTCATTTTTAAGAATAAATAACTAAAAATAATCAAAAAAGATTCCGGTATTCCACTCACTTCGTTCGTTTCACCCCGAATATGCATAACTGCTAAACATCGGTGATGAAAATTCCTGACGAATATGAATTTCTTTTATTTATTCCTAGTTCAGGAATCTTCAAGAATGCTTTAAAAAGTAATACCGGAAGATTCCGGGATTTCGCTTCGCTTCACCCGGAATTTGCATACTTACCAAACATAAGTAATGAAAATTCCTGACGGAAATGAATTTCTTTTATTCATTCTTAGTTTAGGAATCTTCTAATAGACATACAAGAAAATCACAAAGTGATTTTCACGGGTTCCTTCGAGGAGCTCACTTAAATTATTTTTTTTAATTCGCCATTAGCTATTCGCCACTTGCAATTTAAAAATCACGAAGTGATTTTTATTTTCTTGAAATAAGTCATTTATAAATTATACTTAAATTCGTATTATTAGAGGTGTTAAAATTTTATAACCTTAAAGGGGATGACTTATGGATACTTTAAGAAAAAAAATAAATAATAAGGATGCAGTAATTGGAATAATTGGACTTGGATATGTTGGATTACCGATTGCTGTTCTAACCGCTAAAAAGGGTTTTTCTACCATTGGTTTTGATATACAGCAGGAAAGAACAGACATGGTTAATAACGGTAAAAACTATATGGGAGATGTTAGGGATAAAGAGCTAAAAGAAGTAACCGAAAAGAACAAATTATGGGCAACAACTGATTACTCCTACATCCAGAAGTGTGATGTTATCTGTATAGCCGTTCCAACTCCCCTTGACCAATTTAAACAGCCAAACACGATATATGTTGAAAATTCAACAAAGGATATTGGCAAATATATTACCAAAAACACTCTTGTGATACTCGAAAGCACAACCTATCCCGGAACCACCGAAGAAATTATTCTTCCCATCCTCGAGAAAGAGAGTGGTTTAAAAATAGGAAACGATATTTTTCTATCATATTCCCCCGAAAGGATTGATCCGGGTAATAAAAAATACAATACCCAAAATACTCCTAAAGTTATAGGTGGAGTAACCAAAACCTGTACTGAAATCACGAAACTTTTTTATAAAAACATTCTTGAGGCTGGAGTTTTTGAAGTTGGTAGTCCCAGCGTAGCTGAAATGGAAAAAATATTTGAGAATACATTTAGAAATATTAACATTGGACTTGTTAATGAAATGGCTATTCTCTGCAACAAAATGGGTATTGATATATGGGAAGTAATTGAAGCGGCATCCACAAAACCCTACGGATTCATGCCCTTTTATCCCGGACCGGGTATAGGAGGCCACTGCATCCCAATAGATCCATTCTATCTTACCTGGAAAGCAAGGGAGTATGATTATCATACCAGATTGATAGAATTAAGCGGAGAAATAAATAATTACATGCCGGAATATGTTATGGAAAGAACCATGAAGATTTTAAATAAAAATAAAATTGCATTAAACGATGCTAATGTTTTACTGCTTGGAGTTAGTTACAAAAAAGATATTGATGATTTAAGGGAGAGCCCGGCCCTAAAGATTATTGATAATTTAAAAAAACACGGAGCAAATATCTATTATAATGATCCCTTTGTTGATGAATTTAAACACAGGGGTGATTACTATAAATCTTCGAATTTAAATGATCTATCCAAATATGATATTGTTATAATTACAACGGACCATTCTGATTACAATTACAAAAATATTGTAAAAAAAGCTGAACTGATTTTTGACACCAGGAATGCTACCGAAGGAATTAAAGACGACAAAATAGAGAAATTGTAAAATGGCTAAATTACCGGGATATATTATTTTATTTTTTTTATCTCTCTTTTTTATTGGAGGAATGTTTAATTCAACATTTCAGTATCTCGGAGGCTTTCCTTTACTTTTTATTTCGATATATTTCTGTTTTAGCCGATTTAAAAAAGTTTTAACCAAACGAATCGTCATATATTTTTCTTTACTTTTAATAATATCCTTAACCTTTTTTCTTGGATTCTCAAAAATTATTAATTATCACGACTTTATCAAAGAAGCACAGAAATACTGGGGCAGCTTTTCTTTATTTTTCACGGGTTATATTCTAATCAGGACAAAAGTGATTTCTATAAAAGAGATAAAAATGTTTTTTTTAACAGGAATCACCCTAACTTCATTCTATGGAATTATAAAAATGTCAATTGATTCCATACAGAACAATAAACTTGAAAGACTGACCACCCCACTCGGGATATCCAATAATTATGCCTCCATCCTGATAATTGGAGTTCTGATATTATTTTACAATTTAATAAATAAAAAATATCTAATCAATAAGAGATCAGATTATGTAGCTTTTACTATTTTATCAGCTTCGTTACTATTAACAAGAAGCGCTGGAGCAATAATAGGAACTGCTGTAGCAATATTCATATATTATTTTTTTAGAAATAGAAAGTTAAATTTGATAACAGGATTAACATTTGTCCTTATTATTTTTCTACTATTTTCATTATCTTTCTCATTATTTAAAAAAAACATACTGGATCACAGCAACAGACAGAGAATCGGGTTAATCAATGGCTATACAATACTGATTAAAAAAAATCCTATAACAGGAGTTGGCCTTAATCAAACTGAATATCATTACAAGAGCTGGAAAGTACCGATTCCCTATCAAAACCAGTTTGGATATGTGGATAAGATGGACGCTCATAATTTTATAATTCAATGGATAGCAGAAAACGGGTTTCCTTCCTTTGCTCTTCTTTTGTTGTTTCTCATATACTATTTTTCAAATAACTTTAGAAAATATAACCATAGTTATGGACTTCTGCTCGGATTTCTGGCATATTTAATTCATGCTTTGTTTTCCAATAATTTTCATATAATTAGATTAATGATGTATTTTTGGCTTTTACTCGGCGTATTCGATGGGCTACAATATAAAACAAAAAGGAGGAGTTTTGAAAAATAATAAAGAACATATATCAAATATTATCAACAAATCGATAATGGTATCAGAGAAAATTCTAAACAAAAGCATAATTGAAAAGATAAGCAGAGCCGGCGATATGATAATTGATGCCTACCGAAAAGACCACAAGGTACTGCTCTGCGGTAACGGTGGAAGCGCAGCAGATGCACAGCACATAGCAGCAGAATTATCTGGAAAATTTTACAGGGACAGGCCCCCTCTATATGCTGAAGCTCTTCATGTAAATACTTCCTATCTTACGGCAGTATCAAACGATTACTCCTTTGATATAGTTTTTGAAAGGCTGGTTCAGGGAATGGGCAAAAAAGGAGATATCCTCATTGGACTATCCACCTCCGGCAACTCCAAAAATGTGGTGAATGCCATAAAAAAAGCTTCCGAAATTGGAATGAAAACAATAGGATTAACCGGGGAAACAGGTGGAAAAATGAAGGACATAACCGATTTAATAATAAGGGTGCCATCAAACGATACCCCAAGGATTCAGGAGGTTCACATTCTTATTGGACACATTATTTGTCAAATAGTTGAAAAAAAACTATTTGACAAAAATTGCAAATAGCGAATGACAAATTGCGAATTATAAAAATATTTAACTAATTAAAATATGCTGGAGTTAAAAAATTGGAACCACTTTTTTGATTTAATATTTTTGGCAAATAAAGGAAAATATTTATGATAAAAATTGCAAATAGCGAATGCAGACTGTAAAGAAATGGTATTAATTAAGAAATATTCAAATTTTTTAGAAGACAGTCATCCTGAACTTGTTTCAGGATCTCCTGTAATTAATATAATAAAAGCAATATATAGAAGATGCTGAAATAAATTCAGCATGACCATTTTCTTAATATTTTCTATATATTCGGCAATATATCTATTTCTTTACAGCCTGAATGACAAATTGCGAATTATAAAAATATTTAACTAATTTAAATTTGCTGGAGCTAAAAATTAAAATTACTTTTTGATTTAATATTTATGATAAAAATTGCAAATTACGAATTTTTAAAAAACAAATGGATATTAAACATAATACTAAGAACTTCAGTAGCTAGTTTTCAAATTACGAATTATGAGAAATTAAACAAATAAGGATAATTAGTATATAATTAATGTTAATTATATGAAAAAGGGGGATATTTTGAAAGAAAATAATGTTATTTATGAAAAATCTTTGGATTTTGCAGAAGCTATCGTTGAGTTATATAAATATTTAGAAGATACACATAAAGAATATGTTCTTTCCAAACAGATATTAAAAGCAGGTACAAGCATAGGTGCCAACATTAGTGAAGCAATAGAAGCTCATAGCAAGAAAGATTTTATCTCTAAATTTCAAATTGCTCTGAAGGAGGCAAATGAAACAAATTACTGGTTAACCTTATTGCATCGAACCGATTTTATTGAAAAAGAATATTTTAATAGATTGCAAAAAAAGATTAACGAAATTATATCGATTCTAATATCAATATTAAAAACCAGTAAAAATAATTTACAATGATTTAACTAAATAATTATTTTAATTCGCAATTCGCCATTTGCAATTCGCAATTTAAAACCACGCAAGT
>VSIX01000022.1 GCA_008086245.1 Candidatus Mcinerneyibacterium aminivorans | reverse complement strand
ACTTAAACTTTAACTTAGACTAAAAATTGCGACAGCAATTTTTATAACGAACACGAACAACTAACCACTAACCACCCATCTGCAGAAAAATCTTGAAAAAGTTGATAAAAAAAGATAATCTAACAGAAGGAGTTTTTATGAAATTTTTAAAAAAAGTAGTTGAAGATATTATTTCAAAAGATTATGAGTTATCCAATCTTGCAATTGTTCTGCCCAATAGGAGGGCCGCTCTATTTTTTAAAAAATATATACAGGAAAATAATAAAATTAAAAAGCCTATTTTCGCACCTGATATTTTTTCTATTCAGGATTTCATTCATGAAGTTAGTGATAAAGAAATGTTATCAGGACTTCAGCAGATTTTTAAGCTTTATGAAATTTATCTTGATGTATTTGATGAAGAAAAAGATTTTGATGAATTTTACAACTGGGGAAACATTGTATTAAACGATTTTAAGAATATAGATAACTATCTGGTGGATAATGAAAAATTATTTAAAAATTTAGAAGAATTAACCGAAATGGAAGAAAAATTTGAATTGCAATCGGATAATGAAGTTTTAAATAATTTCCGCAAGCTTGCTTTGAAAATAAATGAACTGTATAAGAAATATCATTCAAATTTGAAAAGGAAAAATCAAAATTATTATGGAGGAGCAATTAGAAATATTGCTGAAAACTATAATTCTTATAAAGATAAATTTAAAAAATGGGACAGCATTATATTTGCAGGGTTTAATGCTCTAACAAAAGCTGAAGAAGTAATAATTAAAAAGCTTAAGAGTGAGGATAGGGCTTTACTTTACTGGGATATTGATAATTACTTTTATGGAAATAAAATTCATGAAGCTGGTGAGTTTTTTAGAAATTCAGCTTTAATAAATGAAAATTCTAACTGGATTGAAGATATTTTAAGCACCGATAAAAAAAATATAAAAATTATAGGATGTTCAAAAAAAGTAATTCAGGCTAAAATTCTTGGAAATATGATTGATCCTGTAAATGAGAATAACAATGATACTGCTGTAGTTCTTCCCGACGAGTCGATGCTTTTCCCTCTTCTTCATTCACTACCCGAAGAGCTAAAGCATTTTAATATTACTATGGGGTTTCCTTTGAGACATACCTCTCTTTATAATCTAATTTCTTTTCTTGTTGATATGCATGAAAATAAGGAACGACTGGAAACGGATAAATATTATTATGAGGATGTCACAAATATTCTTACACATCCATACATGCTTATAATTGCCGAGGAAAGTGTAATAGATTTTGTAAATATGCTGAAAAAGGAAAATAAAGTTTTTGTTAGCGGGGAAGAAATAGAAAATAATTTTAATTCCGATGTGTCAATGTTTTTCGAAAAACATGAGGGTATCGATAGTTTTATAAATTATTTAATGGAAATATTTATTATAATAAGAAAAAACTTAAAAAAGGAAAAAGGATACACTATTGAACTGGAGTATTTGTATCAGTTTTATCTTATATTGCAGAAGCTCCAGGACCAGTTAAAGAATTACAGTTTTGATATTACCATTAACTCTTTCTGGAGACTTTTTAAAGAAATTATTGATACCTCAAATATACCTTTTACTGGTGAACCTCTTCAGGGTCTTCAGATTATGGGGATGCTTGAAACCCGAACTCTAGATTTTAATAATTTATATATTCTATCGATGAATGAAGGTGTTATTCCAAAGAGTAAAAATGATAACAGCATAATCCCCTATGAATTAAAAAAGAAATTCGGAATACCAACTTATGAAAAAAGAGAAGGGGTTTATGCCTATTATTTCTATAGATTATTAAAAAGGGCAAAAAATGTAACTCTTTTTTACAATACGGAAAAAGATTCTCTTGGAAAGGGAGAAAAAAGCAGATTTTTGGAACAGCTTCTTCTGGAATACAGGGAAGAGAATGATAATGTCAATATTAGTGAAGATATACTCACTATTGAATCCAGAGAAAAGAAAAAAGAAAAAATAGAAATTGCAAAGAGCCCCGAAATTATTAGTACGATGAATGATCTTAATTTCTCTGCTTCGGCTATAAATACATATCTTTCATGCAGTTTAAAATTTTATTTTCAATATGTTTTGGGATTGAGAGAGAAAGATGATTTTCTAGAATCAGTTGACAGCCAAAAATTTGGGTTAATAGTTCATAGGTCCCTGGAAAAATTATATTCACAGTATGTGGATAAACCTATGACGGAAAATAATTTTGATGAAATACTTAAAAAATGTGAAAATGTTGTAGAAAAGATTTATAAGGACGAAATGGGGGATGTAGATATTAAAAATGGAAGAAACTATTTATACTCCAGGATATTAAAGGAGCTTGTATCAAAGGTTATAAAAAAAGAGCAAAGCGGGGTAAAAATAGTGGCCACAGAAAAGAAGTATTCTAAGAATATTGAAGTTGAGGGAAAGACCCTCAGATTAAAAGGGATTATTGATAGAATAGATGAAATTAATGATGTAATTAGGGTAATCGATTATAAGACGGGCAACATTGATTCAACTGTATTTAATATTGATGGTGATTTAAAAACGAATAAGCTTCTGGATAGTTTATCAAAAAAGAAAGAAGTGGTGCAGCTTTTAATCTACTATTATCTAATAGTAAAAGAGCCGGTACTCAAAAATTATTCAAATTTGCTGCTCGGAATTCTGAGTCTGCGTAATTTGAAAAAGGGTATTAAGTTTTTTAAAAAAAGCAGGAATAAAAAAATGTGGTTCAGCAAAAATGATAGTAAAAAAGTTGAAAAAATAATAAAAAAATTATTGACTGATATATTTGATGAAAATAAAAATTTTATTCAAACACAGGATGAAAAAGTTTGCCGTTACTGCGATTTTGCGGATATATGTGCCAGATAAAATCACCACATGATTTTCAATTGCAAATGGCGAATGGCGAATAGCATACGAATTGCGAATTGGAAATAGAGAGTGTTCTGCATTCTGGATTCTGTTATCTGAAAAATATTATTTCTACAGAATACAGAATACTGAGTACAGATAATCAGACTCAGAACCAGGTAAAATTTTAAGTAATTCCTCAGAAGCATTAAAAATCTCTTGTGAGATTTTAAATTGAAAGATGCAAATTGAAAGTTTTTGAATGTAATACCTAAAAGATAAAATTTAAAAGTATATTATAGTAGTACTTGAGATTATCACATTTGCTATACTAAATGGTAAAAAATTTATTCAGATAATTTTCATTTTTAATATTTATTATATTTTGCAACTATTTATGAATAACATCGATGAGTAAACTTCCCTCGCTCAAAGGAACAGATTCAGTTAAATAATCATTCTCCTTCTTACTGAGGATTTTATCGTTAAACTATCTTGTTAATCTTTTCTTGTTTGTGGGACGGCCCGACTGATATTTAAGCTATCTATTATGAGCTGCCTGGATGGTTATACTTAAAATCAGCGCTAAGTACATTTTTTTCTGTAAAAAATTTACATTTGCTTTTTTCTTAAAAAATATTAAAAAGTATCTTGTAATTTATATCAACTGATGACTAACTGTTAACTATTAACTAAAAATCACTTAGCGATTTTTTTAAATTTTCAATTTTCATCTTTCAATTGTTAATTTATTTTGATATATTTTTGTATGAAAGGAGAAAATATGGCTTTTATTTCTGATTTTGCGGAACTGGATGTGAATGTAACAATTGGGATTCATTCTGTAATTGAAAAAAATGTTACAATCGGCAAAAATTGTGTGCTTGGTTCAAATGTAATAATTAAAGAAGGAACAACAATTGGTAATAATGTTAGAATTGATGACAACGCTGTAATAGGCAAAAAGCCTATGAAGTCATCATTAAGTGCTACAACGGAAAAAGGGGAATATAGTGCATCTGTTATTGGAAACAATTGTATAATAGGGACAGGAGCTATAATTTATAGGGGAGCAAAAGTTGAAGATGAAGTAATGATTGCTGATTTAGCAAGTATAAGGGAAGATGTTTCAATTGGAAAGAAAACCATTATTGGAAGAAATGTTACGGTTGAGAATAAATGTTCGATAAGTAAAGAATGTAAGATTGAAACAAATGCTTATATTACAGCCTTTTCAACTATTGAAGATTATTGCTTTGTTGCTCCGGGAGTGAATACTTCCAATGATAATTATGTGGGTAGAACCAGGAAGCGTTTTGATGAATATAAAGGTGTGACCCTGAAAAAAGGTGGGAGAATTGGAGTGAATGCTACTATACTACCGGGGGTTGTAATAGGGGAAGATGCTTTGGTAGGAGCGGGAGCAGTTGTGTTAAAAGATGTCCCGGAAAAAAAGGTTGTTGTGGGGAACCCCGCCTCTATTCTAAAAGATGTAGACAGGGAGCAGCTTCTTGAAAACCAATAAACCCGGTCAGTATCCGGTTTTTCAGAATGGCAGTAACGGGGAAAGTAAAGAAAACAAACTATTTGAATTAAAGCCTGTTTTTAATGTTTATCTGAATTACCTAAGATTTATTCCCTATACTGCTTTTCTAGTTGCACTTTTGGCTTTATATATAAAAATTCTTGGTAAAATAAAAACTCTTGATTTTTCCGATATAAGCACAATGGTTTCTTTTTACCCAATGTTTATTGCATTCATTGCTATCTTATTTATTCTTCCTCTGGTATATCTATTAAAATTAAAAGACTCTTATGAAAAAACAGTATATATATTTTATGAAGAAACTATTTTTTATTTAGAAGGATACTGGCGTCTATACCTGAAAAATATTGAAGTGAATAATATCAAAAGCATTAAGATCGATAAAGGATTTATTCAGCAGTTCTTTGGACTGGGTTATATAAAAATTAAAACTGAGGAGCGCGAAATAATTTTTAATGATATTCCTTTTATTGAACAGGTAAAAAAAAGATTGAAAAACTTCTATGATATAGAAATTTCTTAATTCAAATTTAACATCTTCATTTCTATATTTTCAAAAAGTTTATATATTCTAAGTTATAATATTATTTGTTAAATTTTTAAAATTTAATTGCTGCTTTATATTTTTAAATAATTTTGTATAATTAATTATCAATATAAAAAAAGGAGGTATTTTGAAAAACGATTTTTTTATAGCTATTATTATTTCATTAATATTTTTGTCCTCATGTGCATCAGTTAATATGAATACACCGAAATGTCTGGATAAAGGTGAAAATAAAATAGGGGCTTATGGTTTATATCTGGCAGATCCTTCTTCTTCAAATGATGGAGAAGCAAAAGAAACGGGAATTGGTAGCTTCTATTTAACATATTCAAGGGGGCTGGGGAAACAGAATGAAATTGGACTGGGAACCGGTGCCTTTGGTGGAGATCTGTATTTCAAACACGGCTTTTTCTCTAAAGATTCTTCCTTTAAATTTGCCGGCCTGGCAAATGTGGGATATTTATACTGGATATTTCCGGAGAGCAGTTTGGGAGCTGTAAGCGGTTATCAATTCAAAGATAACTTCCTAATATATGGGGGTTACAGACATCACTATATTTTTGGAAGCAGCGATGATATCGAGAATAATTTTTTTGGTCATGTAATAGGCGGTATTGAACTTTTTCCTGATTCATCATTTTCAATTCTCTTTGAATATAATAGAACCCTGAATGAAATAAAAATTCGGGATCTTGACTTTGATGAATCCGTTTATCTGGATATGTTTGGTTTTGGATTTAATTTTAAATTATAGCTAAATTTTAAAGTCTAATTATTATGGTGGATTTATTCTATTAAATTATTTATTCAATATTACTTATTATATGATAAAATAATTATAGACATTGAAAACAGGAGTTTTTATGAATATCTTTTTAATTATTATTCTGCTTTTTATAGTAATTGAGTATATATTAAATTTTGTATCCAGACATTTGAATATAAAAAATTTAGAAACAGAACTGCCAGAAGAATTTAAAAATTATTATGATGAAGAAGATTATAAAAAATCCCAGCTTTACACAAAGGAAAAAACAAAATTTTCGAATGTAAACGATACAGTAATGGTGGTGTTTAAAATATCATTTATATTGCTGGGAGGATTTAATCTGATCGATAATTGGGCCAGAGACCTGGTATCTCATCCGGTACTAACAGGTGTTATCTTTCTATGGATACTAATTTTATTATTACAGGTTATTTCTATTCCTTTTTCTTACTACGGCTCCTTTGTCATTGAAGAAAAGTATGGATTCAATAGGATGAATTTAAAAACTTTTTTTACCGATAACATAAAAACTCTCTTATTAACTTTAATTTTGAGCGGGGCAATGTTTGCGCCGCTTATATGGCTGTTTTCTAAAATGGATAGCTATGCATGGGTAATGTCCTGGATATTTGTTTTTATATTAACTCTTGTTATTCAGTATCTGGCTCCAGTATTAATTATGCCGCTGTTTAATAAATTTTATCCACTTGAAGATGAAGAATTAAAAAATAGAATAATGAATTATGCGGATAATTACGCTTTTAATATAGAGGGTATATTTACAATGGATGGTTCAAAAAGAACTACAAAGGCGAATGCTTATTTTACCGGAATAGGGAAAAATAAAAGAATTGTATTTTATGATAATTTAGTAGAAAACTTTAACAATAATGAAATTATGACCATACTTGCCCATGAGATGGGACACTATAAATTAAAACATATTTTAAAACGACTTCTGGTTTCATTTTTTACAACCGGGGTGATGTTTTATCTTCTTTCCCTGTTTATAAAAAATGAAATGCTTTTTGAAGCTTTTAAAATGGACAATCTTTCAATTTATGCCGGTATAGTTTTTTTTGGGTTGCTTTATTCTCCCATAAACATGCTCTTATCTCTAATAAATAAATATGTATCCAGAAAAAATGAGAAAGAAGCGGATGAATTTGCAGCAAGGACTACTGGGAACCCTAATGCTTTTATTAAAGCATTAAAAAAACTTAGTTTGAATAATTTAACAAACCTAACACCACATCCGGCAACTGTATTTTTAAAGTACAGTCATCCCCCTGTGCTTGAAAGAATTAAGAATATTAAGAATTATATGAATGCTAAATCTAATAGAGATTTTAATTTGGAGGTATAAATGGAATTTTTTTTCATTGCATTAATCGGAGTTGTTCTTGTTTTTGTAATTGTAATTAGGTATGTAGGAAACAGACGAATCAATGAAGTTAAAGAGAAGCTGGGTGAAGACAATATCGTTTATATGGGGCAGGCTAATTTTTTGGGAATATTATCCAAAGGAAAACAGCAAAAATCAGGAAATGGAGTTTTGGCTCTTACAGATGAACTGCTTTTCTTTAAATCATGGTACCCCGGAAAAGAATATAAAATAAAAATTGATGATATAAGGAATGTTGAACAGGTAAATAAATTTTTGGGAAAAGCCAAACTCAAACTGCTATTGAAAGTAAGCTACAGGAACAGCGAAGAAGGAGAAGATTCTGCGGCATGGCTTGTCGGAGATATTGATACCTGGTCAGATAATATAAGAAAGCTTGTTGAGTAAATCAATAATAAAGTTGAAAGGAATTTTTTATGAATATCAAAATTAAAAAAATAAACATTGATATGTACGAAGAGCTTTTTCAATTGTGGAAGAAGATTGAAGGCATAGGTTTGAGAAATGCAGACAAAAAAGAAAATATTGAAAAATATCTTAAAAGAAATAAAGGATACAGTTTTGCAGCATTTCATGACGGCAAGCTGATAGGCAGCCTATTGGCAGGGCATGATGGAAGAAGGGGATATTTATATCATCTGGCGGTTAATCCGGATTTTAGAAGAAAGGGAATTGCAAAACAATTGTTAGAACAATCTATAGAGAAATTGAAAAAAAGCGGTATAAAGAAAACTCATATTTTTATATTTAAAAGTAATAAAGAAGGAAAAAAGTTCTGGAAAGCTGTTGGCTGGAAATATAGGGATGACATTGATGTGATGTCAAAATATTTATAAGAAAAAGGAGACAACATGGCCTGGATCAAAATGATTGATGAAGATAAGGCAGAGGGGGTTTTGAAGGAATATTATGAGAATATAAAAGATTCCAGAGGGAAACTGGCTAATATCCATAAGATTCATAGTCTAAACCCAGAATCCTTGAAAAATCATATGGACCTTTATCTAAATATTATGTTTAACAAATCGGGGCTTAAACGGGAAGAAAGGGAAATGATTGCAGTAGTAGTATCTTCTGCAAATAAGTGTCCTTACTGTATAAATCATCATAAGGAAGCTTTAAATTATTACTGGAACGATGATGAAAAATTAAATAGGTTTATAGAAAACTATAGAAATATTGATTTAACAGAAAAGAGATTGATAATGCTTGAATATGCGGAAAAGTTAACAGAAAAACCTGATATGGTTACCAGAAAATATATTGAAAAGTTAAAAAAAGCCGGTTTCAATGATCAAAATATATTGAATATAAATCTTATTGTTAGTTATTTTAATTTTGTTAATAGAATTGTAATGGGTCTCGGTGTGGAATATTCAGAAAAAGAGATAAAGGGTTATAAATATTGAATAAAAGGAAGTAATCTATGATATTATCCGGTAAAAAAATAAAAAAAGAACTTGGAGAAAACCTAATTATTAAACCTTTCAATGAATCTCAATTAAATCCAAACAGTTACAATTTAAGACTTCACAACAGGATTGCCTTTTATGAAAAAGAAGTTCTTGATATGAAAAGTCCAAATAAAATAAAAAAAATCGATATTCCCGAAGACGGGTTGCTTCTTAAACCGGGGAAATTATACCTTGGAAGAACAAAAGAATATACTTCAACGGACAAATATGTCCCCATGCTCGAAGGAAGGTCTTCAATTGGGAGATTGGGGTTGTTTATACATGTAACTGCTGGATTTGGCGATGTGGGATTTAGTGGATACTGGACTTTAGAAATATTTTGCGTGCAACCCGTTAAAATATATCCGGGAGTTGAAATCTGTCAGATATATTATCACACGATAAAAGGGGATTATGATAAGTATAAAAGTGATAAGTATCAAAATAGTGATAGTATTAAGCCCAGCATGCTGTACAGGGATTTTTTAAAAAAATGAAAAAAATAGGGATTATCGGAGGCTTAAGCTGGGAATCTTCCAGGAAATATTACAGTAAAATTAACAGAAAAATAAATAGAAGACTTGGCGGCAATAATTCTGCCGAAATAATTTTATATTCCCTCAATTTTAAAGATATAGAAAAACTTCAAAGTAAGGGGAAATGGAATAAAGTTTATGAAAAAATTAAAATGGCCGGAAAATCATTGGAAAGAGCTGATGCAGATTTCATAATTATTGCTTCAAATACAATTCATAAAATATATCCCGAATTAGCTTCCAGTTTAAAAGTGCCTATATATCATATTGTTGATGCTCTGGAATCCAGAATAAAAAGGTTATCGAAAGTTGCTATACTGGGTACATCAATAACATTATCAGATGAGTTTATTACGGGGCGCATTGAAAAAAAGTATAATGTAGAGGTATTAAAGCCACCTTCAGAAAAAATTGAAATTGTTAATAAAATAATATTTAAAAACCTGGTTAAGGGAATTATTAATAAGGATGTAGAAAAAGAGTTTCAGGATGTTTTAAAATATTTTCTAAAAAAAGAAGTAAAATATGTGATACTGGCCTGCACTGAACTTCAAATGTTAATTAAAAATAACAAATTTTTTAATAGATTTAATTTTATCGACACTCTGGAGGAACACTGCAATCTTGCAGTAGAAAAATCACTGACCTGATCAACCGTTTAAAAAAATTATGAGAGCAATTTTGAAGAACTGTTTTCTGTATTCTGTAGTTTGAATTCTGATATTTTAAAAATTATTATACTGATACGGTATCAGGAATTTTCATTACTTATGTTTAGTTTTATGCATATTCCGGCTGAAGCGAAGCGAAATGCCGGAATCCTCTAGTATAACCTTTAAAGTGTTTTCTTCAGAGGAGTTAGGTTTAAATTATATCTGGATCTGGTTTTAAAAAATCGCGAAGTGATTTTTTCAACACACAGACACTGAAACTAAAAGTACTATAGATGATTCCTGAACTAAGAATTGATAAAAGCAAAACATAACCGTCAGGAATATTCATTACTTAGGTTATGCTATTATGCATATTCCGGCTGAAGCGAAGCGAAATGCCGGAATCCTCTGGTATAACATTTAAAGTTTTTTCTTCAGAGGAATTAGGTTTAAGTTATATCTGATTCTAGTTCTGGTTCTGGTTCTAAAAAATCGCGAGAGCGATTTTTTCAACAGACGCAAAAAAAAGGGGACCAGAAAGATCTGATCCCCCAAATATATGTTTATATGTTGGAAAGTGTTTTAATTAATGAACTCCGATTGGATCCGGATCTCCATCTGGATCATTT
>VSIX01000021.1 GCA_008086245.1 Candidatus Mcinerneyibacterium aminivorans | reverse complement strand
GGTGCATTAGCTTCTTATCCAATTGCTAAATTTTTAATTGGAAAGGAAATTGCAGTATTTTTCTTTATAGTTCCTTTTCTTGTAAGCACAATGGGGGGAAGCATAATTGCATATTTTCTACTTAAAATTCTTGAAAAAAGCAATTCGTTAAATAAATGGATGGATACTTAAATATTTTAATATTTTTAAAAAGGCAAAAAATTAATATGATATTGCTTTTAATAATCAAAAGATTATTTAAAAATTATTTATCTAATACTGAAAGGCCAGGATATGAAAAATAATAAAAAAATTTCTTTTGAAGCCTATCAGAAAATGGCTTCATATTATTTTAATGAAGTGGATGAAAAACCTTTTAATGCATATTATGAAAGACCCGCAATTCTTTCGATGCTACCGGATGTAGAGAATAAGAAGGTTTTGGATGCCGGTTGTGCTGCGGGCTGGTATTCCAGATGGCTTTTAGATAGAAATGCTGATGTCACGGCTATTGATTTTAGTCCCAAAATGGTGGAAATGACAAAAAAAAGACTTCAGGGGAGGGGAAGAGTTTTAAAAGCTGATTTGAATAATCCTCTTGACTTTTTAAAGAATAATTCGTTTGATCTAATACTATCATCTCTAACACTTCATTACATAGAGAATTTATATCCCGTTTTAAAAGAATTTAACAAAAAATTGAAATCAGGAGGTGTTCTTGTTTTTTCAGTTCATCATCCCTTTATGACTTTTAGTTATTTTAAAAGAGAAAATTATTTTGAAGTAGAGCTTCTTGAGGATGAATGGAAAACTACAAAGGGGAAAGTTAAAGTATCTTTTTATAGAAGACCTTTAAAGGAAATAATAAATCCGGTTGTGGAAGGAGGGTTTACTATTGAAAAAATAGATGAACCCATGCCAACACAGAAATTCAGGGAAAAAAGTCCAAAAATGTATAAAAGATTAACAGAAAAACCTCAGTTTTTATTTGTTAAAGCTGTAAAAACAGAAAAAATAGAGAAATAATTCCTATATAACAGAAAATTATAAAATATTTCCGGTATTGATTTATTATTATAAAAAAAAGTATATACTATATACATAAAATATCTGTAGGGGGATAAAATTATGAAAAAAATATTAATAGTATTATTTGTAATATTTTTAGTTTTTTTATTTGGATATATAGGATTATTCCCCTTTACTCCCGAATTCAAAAATTCAAAAGGTAGAGTATTATCCCGCAGTATTGCATCCCTGGAAATTAAGGAACTTGGAAATCTGGAACAGTGGATTTTAATAAGAGGTCAGGATATTTCTAATCCTATACTGCTCTGGCTTCATGGGGGTCCCGGAGCCGCTTTAATGCCTTTTTCTCATTATATTGATAAAGAGCTGGAAAAAGAGTTTATCGTAGTTCACTGGGACCAGCGGGGAGCAGGCAAAACTAACAATTTTGGAGCAGATACGGAAAGTCTAAAGTTTGACCAATTTAAGAATGATACTCTTGAATTGATTCAGTATTTGCTTAAGAAATTTAATAAAAAGAAAATATTTTTGGTCGGACATTCATGGGGAGCATATTTGGGTATTCATATTGCAAAAAATTATTCGGATAAATTTCATGCCTATATTGGGATAGGGCAGCCAGTTGATAATTTTAGACAGCAGCAGATAAGTTATGACTGGTTATCAAATAAAATATCTGAGTCGGGTAAAACAAAATATAAAAAGAAACTACAGGAGCTTGGTCCACCCCCTTACTTAAAGCAAAAAAAATACATTGAATTTATAAACCTAATCAATAATGTTGGAGGCGGATATAAGAAAACCAGATGGGAATTATTTTTAATTGCTCTAAAAGCTCATGAATATAATTTTATTGATTATATTAAATGGTGGGACGGAGCGAAACGTGGCGGAGGACCCATGTGGGATGAAATATGGAGTTCTCGTTTTAATCTGAAAAATAAAATATATTCTTTGGATGTACCGATTTACTTTTTTAACGGGAAAAATGATTATAATACTTCAGTAGAACTGGTAGAAGAGTATTATGAAGAAATATCAGCACCGGCAAAAGAATTAATAATATTTGAAAAATCGGCTCACTTACCCTTTATAGCTGAAAGAGAGAAATTTTCAGAAGAACTAATCCAGATAAAAAATGAAAATTATTTAGTAGAGAAAAATTAAAGGGTGAAACCTCTTCCGATTACTTCATAGGCATCTAAAACGGTAATAAAAGCTTCTTTATCAATTTCCAGGGCTTTTTTCCTCAATTTATTTGTTTCCCTTTTACTTAAAGCAGTAAAAATAATATTTTTTTTTCTGCTTTTGTAATATAGACCTTTTGAATCCAGATATGTGCCGCCTCTGTTTAGGTTTTCTAGAATAAAATTTCTAATTTCTTCATGTTTTTCGGAAATTATTAAAATAATATTTTTCCTGTTTAACCCATTTATTACAGCATCTGTAATTTTTGAAATGACAAAGATTGCAATTACAGCATATGGAAGCATTTCAATCCTTTTAAATACAGCTATTCCGATTAAAATTATTATTCCATCAACAAAAAGTATAATCTGTCCTATTTGCAAAAATGTTTTTTTGGAAATAATTGAAGCTATTATATCGGTACCACCGGTTGTCGCATTAGCCTTAATTACGAAGGCAAGACCAACCCCTATTAGCATGGAACCAAATATTATGGAAGCCAAAATATCTTCTGTTACGGGATTTTTCCCGAATAAATAGATGAAAAAATCAATAAAAAAAGATACAGAAACAAGTGATAATAATGTTTTAATTCCAAACCTGGAACCCAGTGTTTTAATGCCCAGTAAAAAAATGGGAATGTTAATAATTAGAGTTATAGTGCCAATTGGAACAGCTATAAAATTATTGATGATCATACTTAATCCAACTATTCCACCTATAATAAGTTTGTGAGGAACTATAAAAAAAACAAATCCTGTACTGTAAATTAAAGATCCAAAAATTAAATATCCGTAGTTGATTATGTTAATTTTTGAAAAAAATCTGTTTAGTTTCATAATGGGTCTACACCTCTTTCAAAAAAGATAACAAAAAATGAGGTATTTACAAACAAAAATTTAATTTATCGGGCCGATGTATTAGAAAGAAATTGTATTTAAAGCTTTTTCTAAATCATGAACAAGATCTATTTTGTTTTCAAGTCCTACAGAAATCCTAATAGTGTCATATGAAATCCCAAAATTGCCAAACTGTTCTTCGGGCAGTTCTTTTCTATAACTTATTGCGGGAACATATACCAAACTTTCATGTCCTCCCCAGCTAACTCCCAGTTGAAAAATTTTTAGATTATTAATGAATTTTTTTATTTCAATTTTATTTTTAGTTTTTAATTTAAAGCTCATAAGCCCACTGAATCCTTTTAACTGTTTTTTTGCAAGTTCATATTGGGGATGAGTTTTTAAACCCGGATAAAAAACATGTTTAACAGCCGGATGGTCTCTTAAAAATTTTGCTACAAAAAGAGCATTCTCCTGATGCTTTTCCATCCTTATTTTCAATGTTCTTAAACTTCTTAAAATTAACCAGGCTTCAAAGGGTGATAGCTTTGCTCCAAATAAAGCAAGTTCCGTCTTTAGAATGCTATTTATATCTTCTTCGCTGCCTATTACTGCTCCAGCAACCACATCGCTGTGTCCATTTATATATTTAGAACAGGAATGAACTACTAAATCGATTCCCATCTTAAAGGGGTTTTGAAAAATCGGTGTGGCCCACGTATTATCAATAATAGTTTTTATATTATTTTTTCGAGCTATAGTACTAATTTTTTCTATATTTTGTAATGAAAAAGATATAGAAGTTGGACTTTCCAGATAAATTAAATCAGTTTTAGATTTTATATTATTTTTAAGTTCTGTAATATCTCTTCCATCTACAAAAGAAACCTCGATTCCCATTTTTTGTTTTAAATATTTATTTAGAAAATTATTGGCAGGACCGTATATGTTTTTAACAGAAATAACATGAGAATTTTTATCTATACAGTGAAGTATTGCAGAGCTGATAGCAGCCATCCCGGAACTGAAAAATTTGGCTTTGCCGCCCCCGGAAATTTTTGCAAGTTTCTTTTCAATTATATTAACTGAAGGATTATTTTCTCTTGAATATATAAAATTATTTTCCCTGCTGTCGAAAGCATTATCAATATCATCCCAGTTTTTAAAAACAAAAAGTGAACTCTGAAAAATAGGCGGTACAACAGCTCCTTCGTACTTATCTCTGTTCTCTGCGAAATGGGAAAGAATAGTCTCTATATTTAAATTTTTATCCTCCATTTTAACTCCTTTCGATACATTTATTATATGGTACCACAAGGTATTAATTTTGAGAAGACCAAATGAATAACTTAACAGCAAATTGTATTTCGACTAGATATAGGGATTCCAGAAATTTAAATTTTAAAAGTGAAGGTGTTAACATTACTTCGAAATTTTTGAAATTGGTTATTTCGAAAATCAGGATAAAGATATTTAAAAATATAAATCATTTATAATATCCAGAATCCCGAATTCAGAATTCAAAAATAATTTAATTACTTGAATAAATAGTGCTAACTGTTATTCTCAATATCGCACATATATAAAACATCATATATATAAAAATTAGGAGGTCAAAATGAATGTAGTTTTATTGGGAATCGGACTTCAGGGAAGAGCAGTTTTACATGATCTGGTTAAAAATAGTGATTTTAAAAATATAATAGCAATCGATAATGACCCAAGGAAAATAAACTGGGCACATAGAAATTTTGAAGATGGAAGAGTTAAAATAATAAAATTTGATATAAGTCAGAAGGGGTCTCTTGATAATTTTATCAGAAATTATGGAAAGGGAGTAATTATAGATATGCTTCCTGCTTCATTTATGGAAATGATTTCAGAGATTGCAGTAAATAATGATTGGCACTATGTTAATACAAATTATACTGTGGATAATATTTTCAAACTGGATTCCAAAGCCAGAGATAAAAATTTAACAATTCTACCCGAATTTGGCCTTGACCCCGGGATTGATCTTGTAATGGCAAAAGATGCGATTTCTAAAATGGATACTGTTAAGAAATATAACAGTTATGGTGCAGGTATCCCGGAGAAAAAGGCATGTACAAATCCATTAAAATATAAAATATCCTGGAATATAAACAGCCTCATTAATTCTTATTCGAGAAAGGCAAAGATAATATCCGAATCCAATCTAGTTGAAATTCCAGCCGAAAATATTTTCGATAATAAATGGATTCATAAAATTAGTATAGAAAATGTAGGACAGCTGGAAGCATTTCCAAACGGAGATGTAGAAAAGTATCTAAAGATGGCTGAGTTCGAAAATATTGAGGAAGCTGGAAGATACACGATGAGATGGCCCGGCCATTCAAAATTCTGGAATAAAATTGCAAAGCTGGGACTTTTAAAAGATAAAAATATAAAGGTTAAGGGAAAAGATGTTCCCCAAAGGACTCTTCTTGCTAAGCTTCTGGATAACGAAGAGCTTCAATATAAAGAGGATGAAAAGGATCTTAGTATTATAAAGGTTAATATCACTGGAAATAAAGACGAGGAAAATATAAAAATAACTTATGATTTAATTGATGAGAGAGATTTTGAATGCGATTTATATTCAATGCAGCGCACGGTAGGATTTGCTGCAAGCATAGGGGCTCAGATGATTGAACAGGGAAGTATCAGTAAAAGAGGTATTATATCTCCTCTGCTTGATATCGATTATTCGGAACTAAAAAACGAACTGGAAGATAGAGATATAAAAATAAATGAAAAAATTGAAAAAATAGATGATTAAATTTTGTTTTAAAAGGATAAAATTATTTAAAAAAATTTGTTTCAAGAGCTGAAAATCAAATAATATTAAATAATTCACGTATTATAAAAAAATACTTGAAATCTTAAAAGATTAGTGTATCTTTTCCGTATGGAAAGCGAGTTCGTAATAACAATTGATGGTCCTGCTGGTTCAGGCAAAAGTACAATTGCTAAAAAATTGGCAGATAAAATCGGGTTTCTCTATTTAGATACAGGAGCAATGTACAGAAGCGTTGCTTATATTTCTATTGAATATAATAGGGATCCAGTGGAAGTTGCCAGTAATCTTGATTTTGAGATATTGGAATCCAAAAATGGAGATAAATTTATTGCTAATGGCACTGATGTTACCAGTAAAATAAGAACCCATGAGATCGATGATAAAGTATCGAAGATTTCCTCTATTAGAGAAGTAAGAAAACACCTTGTAAAAATTCAAAGAAAATTTGCTAAAAATAAAAAAATTGTAATTGAGGGAAGAGATACAGGTACAGTTGTTTTTCCGGATGCAGATTTGAAATTTTATCTTGATGCTTCTATAGAAATAAGAGCCAAAAGGAGATATAACCAAAAAAATGAAAAAAAATTAACAAATGATTCTTTTAGTCTTGAAAAGATTAAAAACAAAATCAAAAAAAGAGACAATTCCGACAAAAATAGAGAGTGGGGGGCTTTAAAAAAGCCCGATGATGCATATGTAATAGATACCACTTCTCTATCAAAAAAGGAGGTATTAAAGGAGATTTTATCCTATTTAGCAGAATATGAATATTAAATTTTTACTTCAGATTATAAGTCATATAGTGGTCAGAATAATTGTAATACCTTTCTTGATTTTAAGATATAAATTCAAGCTGAGGTACAAAATAAAATTAAAACATTATAAAAATGGATTTTATACTTCAAATCATCAATCTCTGGTTGATCCTCCATTAATAGGGATATTTTCTCCCAAAACATTGTTTTTTGTTGCCAAAAAGGAATTGTTTAAAAATATAATAATTGGGTTTTTTCTTAAAATTGCAGGAGCTCTTCCAATAAACAGAGCTGTTTTTGATAAAAAAACTTTGTTTAAAATTATTGGGCTGATCAAAGATAATTATTCAGTTCTGATGTTTCCCGAAGGGACAAGATCCAGGGGGAATAGGTTCCTAAATGCAAAACCCGGGATAGGGTATTTAGTAAAAGAAGCTAATTTTCCTTCAATTATACCTGTAAAAATATGGAATTCCAAAAATGCCCTTGATAATATATTAAAATTAAAAAGACCGGAGATAATATTAACTTATGGAAGACCTTTTTGTATTAATAAATATTATAACTGGGGGAAAAAGGGATCAGAAAAATACAGAAATATATCAAGATATATATTAGAAAGAATAAAAAAGGTGTAGGATATGGAAGTTAAAGTATCGCGGTATGCAGGATTTTGCTTTGGGGTTGAAAGAGCATTGAATCTTGTTAAGAGTGCAGCTAAAAAGAAAAATAAACTCTATACATTTGGACCTTTAATACACAATCCTCAGGTTGTAAGTAATCTTGAAGAAAAAGGAGTAATGGTTATAGAAAACCTCTCAACTGTTAAACCTAATTCTACAGTAGTTATTAGATCCCACGGGATATCAAAAGATTATAAGAATAGATTAAAAGAAAAAGATGTAAATATACTTGATGCTACATGTCCTTTTGTTAAAACTGCACAGAAAAAAGCCCAGTATTTATATGATCAAGGATACAGGGTAATTATTTATGGAGAAAAAAAACATCCCGAGGTAAAAGCAATTTTGAGTTATACAAATTATAAGGGAGTTGTAGTTGAAAATATTAATGAATTTAAAATATTTGATAATGTAGATCGATACGGTTTAGTTGCTCAAACTACAAGAAGCAAAAAACAATTTTCAAAACTGGCAGCTAAATATGTTGAAAATAGCAAGGAATGTGTAATTTTTAATACCATATGTAATGCTACATTTGATAGACAGCAGGATGCCATAAAAATAGCTAAAGATGTTGACTTTATGATAGTAGTGGGAGGTAAAAATAGTGCTAACACAACAAAACTGTACAAAATTGTAAAAGAGATAAAACCCGCAACACATGTTGAGACTGCAGATGAGATTGATATTAAGAGGATAAAGGATTATAATAGAATAGGTATAACGGCTGGAGCATCCACTCCAGAATATTTACTTAATGATGTAATAAATAAAATAAAGAAAATATGAATATTACAAGGGGGTAATATTATATGAATGAGGAAAAAAAGAATAATAATGAAGAAGTAAAAAAGGACATTGCTGAAGAAAACTTAGAAGAAATGGACATGGAAAAACTCTATGAGGAGTCTTTCCGAAATTTACAGCCAGGGAGTATCGTTGACGGTACTGTAGTAAAAATCAAATCAAACGATGTGTTGATTGATGTTGGATATAAAGCTGAAGGTGCTGTATCCAAAAAAGAGTTCGACAATCCGAATGAAATTGAAGTTGGTGATAAGGTAAGAGTATTATTACAATCAGTTGATGCATCTGAAGGGTTAATATCTGTTTCCAAGAGAAAGGCGGATTATGTCGAAAAATGGGAAAATCTAAAAGAAGCCTACAACAAGAATGACAGTGTTGACGGTTATATTAAAAAGAGAGTTAAAGGTGGATTTATTGTTTCCCTGGGTATTCCTGCTTTTCTACCCGCTTCGCATCTTGATCTTAAACTTGTAAAGAATTTGAATGATTATGTGGGTAAAAAAATCAAGGTAAAAATACTAAAAATGAACAAATCCAGAAAAAACATCGTTGTGTCAAGAAAAGAACATCTAAAAGAAAAGAAGAAAAAACAAAAAGAAAAAATTGATAACAAGATTTATGTTGGAGCTGTTTTAAAAGGTAGAGTTAAAAATCTGACCGATTTTGGAGCCTTCATTGATCTGGGCGGAGTTGATGGTTTACTTCATATCAACGATATCAGCTGGAAGAAAGTTTCTCATCCATCGGATATCTTATCAGAAGGAGAAGAGGTAAAGGTAAAAGTAACCTATATTGAAGAAGAATCCAATAAAATATCTTTAAGTTTGAAAGAGCTTGAAGAAAATCCGTGGGATAAACTTGAAAAAGATTACAGCAAGGGAGATATAGTTGAAGGTAAAGTAATTTCAATAGTTCAATATGGAGCATTTGTTGAAATAATACCGGGAGTGGAAGGTCTTGCTCATATATCCGAGATGACCTGGGACCAAAACATCAACCATCCTTCCGAAATTATCGAAGAAGGCGAAAAGATTGATGTGAAAATTCTTGATATGGATGTTAAGAATAGAAAAATATCTCTGGGAATAAAACAGGTAAAAGGTGATCCCTGGGAAAAATTTGTAGAAGATTACAGTGAAGGCGATGTTATTGAAGGCGAAATTAAAAACATTACCAACTTTGGAGCTTTTGTAGAAGTAATAAATGGAGTAGAAGGATTGCTTCATATATCTGATATTTCCTGGGAAAGAATTGATAAACCGGAAGATGTTTTACAGATTGGAGAAGATGTTAAGGTTAAAATATTAAACATCAATGAAAAAGAAAGAAAAATCGCTCTTGGAAGAAAACAGCTTCTTGAGGATCCATGGGATGAAATGAAAGATAAATATAAAGTTGGAGATAAAGTAGAGGTAGAAGTAATAAAAACAACTAAAAATAATGCTATAGTTAAAATGGAAAACGGAGTTCAGGGATTTATTGCTATTTCTCAGCTGGACACAGACCGCGTTGAAAATGTTGATGATGTGGTAAATGTAGGAGATAAAATTGAAACAAAAATAATAAAAATTAACAAGAAAGCCAGAAAAGTTGATTTTAGTATTAAAGCCCTGCAGGAAGAAGAGGAAGAAAAGGCTATTAAAAAAGTAAAGGAAGAAGCTAAAAGCGGAAGTAAAGTTCAATTAAAAGATAAAATAAAAAAACAGCAGGAAATTGATGAAGAAGAAAAAGAAGATAAAGAAGCTGTAGAATCTGAGAAAAATGAAGAAAAAGATAAAGAAGAAGAAGAAGAAAAAGAAGATAAAGAAGCTGCAGAATCTGAAGAAAATGAAGAAAAAGATGAAGAAGCAGAAGAAGAGAAAGAAGAAAAAAAAGATGAATAAATGGACTTAATGTTTTATTTATACTATTATGAATAAGACAGCAGAATTACTTTTGGAAGAGATTGATAATAAATTTGAATCAATAAAATCAGAATTAAAATACAACAATAGCTGGCAGATGATGGTTGCCGTCATTCTGTCAGCTCAATCTACAGATAAAATTATAAACCAGGTCACAGATAAATTATTTGAGAAATATCCTGAAGTTTCTGATTATGTAGATCTTGATTTAGATGAACTGCAAAATTTAATTTATTCTTCTGGATTTTATAAAAATAAAGCTAAAAATATAAAAAAATCAGCTGAAATTATATGCGAAAAATATGATTGCAAAGTTCCAGATAAAATGGAAGAGCTTCTAAAACTACCCGGAATTGGAAGAAAATCCGCCAATGTAATACTTCATAATTATTTTAATAAGGTCAAAGGAATTGTTGTGGATACACATGTAAAAAGGGTTTCCAGGAGATTGAATTTTACAGAACATCAATCTGCAGAAAAAATTGAAAAGGATCTAATGAAAATTTTTGATAAAAAGCACTGGCCGGCTGTTAGCAATGGGGTGGTATTATTCGGGAGGTATATCTGTAAGGCAAGAAACCCTGAATGCGGTAAATGTAATTTAACGAGGCAATGTAAATATTTTCAAAAAAACATGGGGTAAGTAAAAATTACTACTCAAATTTTAAATGAAGTAACAGAAAAAATTATTATTTGAGTACTCTTTAGTTTTTCTCCTGTGGTATCATTTGAATACTTATACTTATACTTATACTTATACT
>VSIX01000020.1 GCA_008086245.1 Candidatus Mcinerneyibacterium aminivorans | reverse complement strand
GTTCTTTTCGATAGAGTCAAATCCCATTTTAAAAGATCCGCATTAAATTCTTTTTTTGCCATACCCACAACTTTAATAGTTTTAATATTTTTCCTCGTATTATAAAAAAATATACCGAACACTGTAAAAGAAATAATTAAGCCAAGTGAAAGAATTATCGCAATATTTTTTTTCATTATAACCTCCGGTATTTTTTAAAATCATTAATTATTTTCTCATGGTCAAAGGCCAGCTCTGGTAGATTATCAACTTTAAACCAGCCGTGTTCAGCTGCATCATCTCCAGCTTTTACATTGTTAATATCTCCAGTTATTCTGCAGATAAAAACCAGTGAAATTGTTCTTCTTTTTTTATCCCTCTTAATAGAATCATAATAGTTTAAAAAATCAACAACCTCTACTTCAAGATTGGTCTCCTCCTTTACTTCCCTAACCACTGCCTCTTTAGCTGTTTCATTCCAATCAATAAATCCCCCGGGTATAGCATACTCCCCTTTAAAAGGATCTCTTCCTCTTTTTATTAGAAGAATCTCATAATCTTTATTTAATATTATTCCATCTACAACTGCAGGTCTATTTATATATCTTCCGCATTTTGGGCACGGGTTTAAAGCATCAGTAATCGATTTTCCCATGATAACCTCCTTTTAAAATCATTTCATCATAAAGTTCTATAGATCTGGGGTGAATCATATTATTTTCATCAAGAAGATACCCAATCACAGTCTTTACTACATAAAATAAAGCATGATCGAGATCTTTAGACAGCAAATCATATGCTATTTTTGCTTCTGGATAATTTCTTTTCGGTTCTGCAAAATCTATTACATATAAAAGCTTTTCCATCATCGTCATTTTCTTTTCCGGAATCGTATGTTTAAGTACCGCATTATAAATTTTATCATTCCCTATTTTCTCCTTTTTTAAAAGATAGCATGAGGCCGCTCCATGTAGCAAAGTTTTGTATTCGAGCTCGTATTTATCGGGTTTATATTCAAATTTTTCTGCAAATTTTAAAATTTTATCTGCATCTAAATCGCGGGCTAAATCATGATAAAGCCCGGCTATTTTTGCATGATTTTTATTTAAAGAAAATTTTGGTGCAAATCTAACCATCTCCCTGCAGGTACTTATAGAATGTTCAATTCTTTTTTTGCAGGTTAAATATTTCTTTAACAAATTAATTTCATCTCTGCTTATTTTGATAATAACCCTTTATTTTATCTGTTTCATTATCACTTCTATGGCTTTATCAAGCTGTGGGTCTTTTCCATTTAAAATATCCTCAGGATGGTTTTCAATAAAAATATCCGGCTCTACTCCCATATTTTCCATATTTTTTTTATCCAGAGTCAACCATTTTACATGGGGCAATCTGAAATTAGTTCCATCCATAAGGGTTGTATGATAGGTTCCTATAACTCCTCCAGCTGTAGGTATACCGATAACCTTCCCCCGTTTTAAATTTTTAAACCCCAATGGGAATATTTCCGCATTACTAAATGACTTTTCATTAATTAATACTACTACAGGTTTGCTCCATGAATATCCGGTAGGTTCCTCGGTCAATTCATTAAAATATCTTCTTTTAGAATAAGCATAAACATCTCTTTTTAAAATACCCAAAATATCTTTCGCAATATTGCCGCCACTGTTATTCCTTATATCAAGAATTAATCCTTTTTTATCGCTACCAAAAGATGCAATTTCATCCTTAAATTTTTTTAGATTTTTATCGTTCATCTTGTGTAAATGAATATAAACAAGCTTGTTATTCGATTTTCTTTTTACAAACCTTTTTTTCTCAATATCCTTTTCCTTAATATAGATATCATGAAAATGTTTTCGCGTTTTAAGTTCAATTTCAATACTTCCTGCATTTTCAAATAATAAATTTAATTTTTTATTAGCTTTTCCGGTTAATTTTTTATCAAGCTCCTTTAAACCATTTATTTTCCTGCCCTCAACAGCCAGCAATCTATCATTTTTTGAAACTTTTTTTACTATACTGCTAAGATCTAACAATTCTTTTACAACAAGATTGTTATCCAGCTCTGCACCGAAATATCCGGTTTCATATTTTGTATTGTGCGGTTTTTCTCTTTCTCCCCAGATTCCAAGATGAGAAGCATTCAACTTTCCAAATATCTCATCTACAATATTGTACAAATCTCTTTTCAATATAATATCTTCGATATATTTATC
>VSIX01000019.1 GCA_008086245.1 Candidatus Mcinerneyibacterium aminivorans | reverse complement strand
CAACATATTCGGGAGCATGCTTCTCCGAAAAAGAAGTAAAACCGACAATATCTGAAAAAAGTACCGTCATATCTCTTTTCTGACCCTGCAGTTTGGCCAGTTTTGGGTCTTTAATTAGCTCGGCAACTATATTCTCAGACATATAAGAAGAAAACATATCTCTTATTTGATGTTTTTCTCGTTTTTCCAAAATGTATTTGTAAAAAGTTATACCTACATATATGAGGAAAAAACCAATCAAAAATTTAGAAAAATTAATTAATATTCCCAGACTATACAGCCAAAAACTTAAGAAAAACATTAATATGACCAGTGAGATAGTTATAAAAAGATTTTTCAAACCGGTTAACTTATAATTTAATAATCCTATCATCCCACTAAAAAATAAAAATATAATATTTTCCCATACAACTGGAACTTCCTCAATAAACCTATCTTCGAAAATATTAAGTAAAGCATTTGCAAGAAACTCAATCCCATAAATTTCGCCTATTGGAGTTGATAAAACATCCTGAGCACCGCTTCCAAGACCGGCAGCAGTTACTCCTACAAAAACTATTTTTCCTTCCAGATTTATTTTAACTTTTTCTTCTAAAATATCCACAAAGGATATATGACGAAAAGTTTTTCTATTAGACTCTGATATGTAATAATCAACATACCTTAATCCCTTTTTATCAACAGGAATTATTCTATCCCGGGTTATAAATTCATCATCCTCTAGTACTAAATCCTGGACAGAATAACCCCGGTATTTCAGGTAAAGGACAGTAGTAATAGAGGGATATAAATACCCATTATGAATAACGAATTCAGGAATTTTTTTATATTTTTCATCAGCTCCCTTTATCATTAAATCATGCCCTAAAAACACATTATCAGAAATAGGATGTACAGTTGGCAGTATCGATTTAATTTGTTTAAAAGTATCTTTTTTATTTGTTTTAATTGCCCATTTTCTTATATTATTTTTTGTTGCAGGATCTATTAATAGATTTTTTTGTTTTGTAAAATTATAAACACATCCTATATTATCATAATTACTGAGTGTTTTAGCAAACTCATCATCCTCTTTAGATTTTTCCGGAAAATAAATATCTAACAGTAATAAAGAAGGATTAAACTCTTCTATTTTTTTTATAAAACTTGAATATACCGTTCTTTTCCAGGGCCATTTTCCAATCTGATTTAATGATTTATCATCAATATCAACAAAAACAATTTTTGACTGAAAAGATTTTAATTTTTTCTGTTTCTGTATATATTTGGCCTCTCCCTTTTTTACTTTAATGGATGATGTTTCGGGATTCCTAATAAAATATTGTGCCCTGATATCGTGAAATATTGATTCAATTTTCCCCCAAAAAGAGGGAGAGATTCTCAGCAAAAATAAAAAAATAAGAGCAATAAACAAACTCAGGGCACAAAATTTCAGCTTTTTCATTCAATACCCCGGGATTAAACACCAGAATATTTTTCTCTTAATTCCAGATAATTCATATATTTTTCAAGCTCTCTCTCCTCTTCAATTATAAATTTATTATTTTTTATCTGTACCAAACCTTTATTATCCAGTCTTTGAAGGACTTCCATCACTTTTTCCAGAGGAATACCCAATCTGGAAGCGATATCTTTCTGTAATTTTACATAATCAAGAACATAAAAACCGTTTTTATTCTTTTCTTCATTTTTTAAAATTAATTTAAGAGTTCCAACTATTTTTGATAGAATATCCTTTAATAATAAATTTTCGATCTGTTTATCGGTTTCTCTTATTCGTTGGCTCATCTTCTTTAATATCTGCATAATAATTTTCGGGTTTGAAGTAATATGGTTTTCAAATATATCTTTATCCACCTCAATTAATTTAGTATTACCTTTGTTTATTGTTGCTGTAGCACTTCTTGGTGAATTATCTATTAATGACATTTCTCCGAAGAAATCTCCTTTTTTTAAAACGGCAAGAGTCGTTTCAATATCTCTGGCCTTTTTTGTTATCTTAACCTCGCCTTCATAAATTATATACATGGTTTTACCAGGTTCATTCTCGTAAAATACAACATCCCCCTCCATAAAAGTTTTTCCAAATTTTTTAAAAACTTTATCGCTAACATTCACTTTCATTATTACCCCTTTCTTTTCTATTCTACAGTTACGCTTTTAGCTAAATTTCTCGGTTTATCTACATCTACCCCCCTTTTTACAGCCACATAATATGCCAGAAGCTGTAAAGGAATCGTATTAATAATTGGCGAAAGAATATCTATAGTTTTTGGAACATAAATAACAGAATCACTCAATTCTTTTATATTTTTGTTTCCCCTGACAGCAATAACTATTACCCTACCCTTACGCGCCTTTATCTCCTCGATATTAGACACTATTT
>VSIX01000018.1 GCA_008086245.1 Candidatus Mcinerneyibacterium aminivorans | reverse complement strand
ACTTCAAGCCCTTCCGGTTTAATAATTTTTGCGGTTTCATGTGCTCTTTTAAGAGGTGAGGTTAACAGCTTATCAAATTTATATTTTTTTAATTTTTCTTTTAATTTTTTTGCCTGGTTTTTCCCATTTTCATTTAACGGATAATCGGTTCTTCCCCGAAATTTCTTTTCTTTATTTCCTTTGGTTTCTCCGTGTCTAACAAAATATATTTCCATTAACATTACCTCCCAAAATCCGATACTACATTTAAAGCCCTTTTTAAAATAGTAAATTTAGCCGGTGTGTGACCAAGAGATTCCCCATCTGCTTCCAGAAACACTCTTTCATCCGATTTGATTTCAATTGTTTTTGCCCTGTAAGATCTAATATTTGGATGTTCTAGTATTGTACCATCATAGAGCCTTTTTATGTTTTTTATTATTTCAATTTTACTTATATTTTCAATGAAGGTAAAATCAAATAAGCCATCATCAATTCTTGCTGAAGGAGTGAACTGCATTTTGCCCCCGCTGTATTTGCCAATACCGACATTCATGCTCAGCATATATTCTTTGAATTTATCTTCTCCAACAGAAACTTCCACTTTTTTAGGTTCATATTTGAATAGGGTAGATAAAATATTCCAGAAATATGAAAATTTATTTCCCCTTGATTTATCCTTTAGACAGTTAGTTTTATAGGCAACTGCTGCGTCAAATCCAAGTCCGGCTACATTTATAAAATATCTGCTCTTATTCCTTTTATTATTTCTGTACTTAATTAAGCCTACATCATGAAGCAAACGGTTTTCACTCTTTAAAAGTGCAATTGACTTTTTAAAATCGGAAGGAACTCCTATTGATTTACACCAGTCATTTCCCGTTCCAACTTCAATTACTCCCAGAATAATCTCTAAGGGATCACGATACTTTTGTTTGAAAATTCCATTAACAACTTCATTCGCAGTACCATCTCCACCTACAGAAATAATTTTTTTATAATTATTTTTTACAGCTTCACGGGCAAGACCGGTGGCATCTCCTCTTTTGGTTGTAAAGATATATTCAAAATCTATTTTGTTTTTTGTTAATAAGTATTCTATGTAATCCCATTTTTTTCTGGTTTTCTCTATGCCTGCATGGGGATTAACAATAGCAAGCCATTTGTTCATTATCTATTCCTTTTTCTTTTATAATAATACTGATATAAATAGCACTGTATGTTCCCATTATAAAGTTTTCTGTTTTTATCCTCCCTGCGCCCGTAAGCTTCTCTGAAATCCCTAAATGAAGTAATTATATATTGTGCCCATCCCGGTTTTTTTCGAAACTTATTTCCCATAGTTTCATACAGGTTTCTTATTTTTTGCTCCTGCATCCTTTCTCCATACGGAGGATTGGTAATTATAAATCCCTTTTCCGAGGGATATTTAAATCTTTTTATATTTTTTACTTCAAAGTCAATGTATCTACCAACTCCTGCTCTACTGGCATTTCTCTTGCTTATTTCAATCATTTCATGATTCATATCAGTGCCCATAATTTTCAAATCTTTATTTTTAATATTTTGTTTAGCTTCCCTTTCTGCCCTTTCCCATATTTTTGAGTCAACAAATTCCCAGTTTTTTGAGGAAAATTCCCTGTATAAACCGGGGGGAATATTATTTGCTATCATTGCGGCTTCTATAACAATTGTCCCGGAACCACAAAACGGGTCCACAAGATAAAAGTCCGGGTTCCATCCACTTATAAAAACTAAAGCCGCAGCCAGTGTTTCCTTAATGGGAGCTTCCCCTGCTTCGATTCTATATCCCCTTCTATTCAATCCCTCACCTGTTGTATCAAATAAAAGCAGCGCTTCGTCCTTGTTGATATCTATTTTTATATTGTATTCATCTCCTGTTTCGGGAAAACTATTTATGTTATATTTTGTTTTCATGGCATCAATAACTGCTTTTTTCCCCACGGATTGAAGAGATCGTTCGCTTTTAAGCTGGGATTTTTTTGAAGATGCATTTACTACGATTCTACCGTCGGAAGGAATATACTCCGGCCAGCAAATTTCATTAATCTTATTGTATATATCATCAAAATCCAGCGCTTTAAATTTTTTAAGCTGAATATAAATCCGATCGGCAGTTCTCAGATTTATATTTGTTCTTGCTATATCCTCCTCGGTTCCATTAAAAAACACCTTACCGTTTTTTACATCGATAATATTATAACCCAGATTTTTCAATTCATTTTTTAATATGCCCTCCAGACCGAAACTGCATACTGCTAAAAAATCCAAATTCTTCAAATTATCTCCTTCTTTTTTTCCCTCTTAACATAATAGTTAGCTATTGCGCCGGCAATAATTAACACCCCACCGGTTATTGATAAGATATCTGGAATCTCATTCCAGAAAATAATCCCAAAAATAAGTGCAAAAATAATATGTGAATACATATATATTGCCACCCTCGAAGCCTCGCAGTGCTTATAGGCAAGGGTTAAAAAAATCTGACCGCCTGTAGCAAATACTCCTATTAAAATCAACAATACTGCCTGTTTATAGCTCGGAGTTTTAAAATTGATTAATAAAAAGGGGGAGGTTGAAACCAGAGCTATTACAGAAAAATAAAAAATAATTACAAATGTATGTTCTTTTTCTTTTAGATATCTAACTACAGTATATGCGGCTCCTGAAGTTATCCCCGAAATAAAACCGATTAATGCTGGTAATATAGTTAAATCAAATTTTGGCTTTATAATTAATAGCGCTCCTGTAAAAGCTACAATCAAAATAGGTATTTGAATTTTCTTAATCTTTTCATTCAGAAACATTCCCGCAAAAAGTGTTACAAAAAACGGAGAAAGCTTATTGAGCATTGTTGCATCTGCTAAATAAAGTTTGCTCATTGCATAAAAAAATGTGGTAAGTCCTATAACCCCAAAAATAGATCTCAAAACAAGATACTTTCTATTCTCTTTTTTGCCCAGCAAATTAGCTTTATAATACATTTTGTTCCCGGCAAATATAAATATAACGACTACTAGATTTCTCACAAAAACCTGCTGAAAAACTGGAATTTCCCTTGTAGATTTAACCATAACCCCCATAAGAGCAAAAAACAATGAGGAAAGTATCATAAAAAATATCGCCTTTGGTTTATTATCCTTCATTAAATCACTTCCCGAAATGGATAATAGCAAGCAATTGCGCAATTTGCAAGCAATTGATAAAAACCCCAAAAAGAAAATTGAAAATTGAAAGTTAAAAATTATTAAATCTTATTCCACAGAAGCTAATCATTAAATGTAAAATGTAATATAAGAGGATTTCAGCACTTTGTTT
>VSIX01000017.1 GCA_008086245.1 Candidatus Mcinerneyibacterium aminivorans | reverse complement strand
TTTCTGACAAATTAGGCGCACAGGGTTTAGAAGTTGATGATGTTGATTATCCAGCTGAGAAGATAAGTAATGTTGTTATAGGGTATGTAAAAAATATTGAAAAGCATCCTAATGCTGATAATTTAAAAATAGCTTATGTTGACATTAAAGATAAAGAACTAAAACTGGTTTCTGGAGCTCCTAATATGAAGGAAGGTATATTTGTTCCTGTTGCATTAGAAGGAGCTGAAATCTACGGGAACATAGTAAAAAAAGTGGATATCCGGGGTGAAGTTTCCGAGGGTATGATTTGCTCTTTAGAAGAGCTTGGGCTTGAGGATAATTCTACCGGCATTTATATTTTTGATGATTTGGAAGAAACTGATATTGGTAAAAACGCACTAAAATATCTAGGGTTAGATGATATAATAATAGATTTTGAAATTACATCCAATAGAAGTGACTGTCTATCAGTACTAGGTATAGCAAGAGAAATTTCTATAGCTACAGGTAGAGAAATATCACTACCTGAAACAAGCTTTGAGGAAGGTAAAAACAAATCGGATGACATTTTAAATGTTAAAATTAAGGATTATAATAAGTGCTATAAATATACAGCAAGATATATGGAGAATATAAAGTTTAAAGAAACGCCTCTCTGGATGAGAACCAGGCTGGAGCTTGTAGGACTTAGAAGTATAAATATTGTTGTTGATATCACAAATTATGTAATGTGGGAAATTGGGCTGCCTCTCCATGCTTTTGACGGCAACCTGGTAAAAGATAATTCTATAATTATACGCAGGGCTTACAACGATGAAAGCTTCTTAACTTTGGCCGATGATGAACTAAATTTAAATGAAAATAATCTTGTTATTGCAGATCCCGAAAAACCTATTGCTTTAGCAGGTATAATAGGGGGAGCGAATTCGGAGATTAATGAATCAACTGATAATGTTATTTTAGAAGCAGCTTTATTTGACCCTGTTAATATTAGATACAGCTCTAAAGAATATGACCTGGAAACTGATTCTTCTTATAGGTTCGAAAGGGGAATGGATTACGGGATTGTTTCTTTAGCTTCTAAAAGGGCTTCCTATTTAATGAATATGTATGCAGATGCTGATGCCTATGCGGGGGTTTGCGAGGATAAAAGCAAAAATTTTAATCCTAATAGAGAGTTGACGATGAGATGGGAGAAAGCTCAGGAATTATTAGGTTTTGAGGTAGACAAAAACAAGTTGAAAAATTATTTTGGCAATCTGGATTATGAAATACTGGAAGATAATTCTGAATTACTAAAGGTTAAAGTCCCTTCCTATAGATACTGGGATGTGAATAGAGAAGTAGATCTTATTGAAGAAGTTGTTAGATTAACTGGATATGATAATATTCCTATGACACTTCCGAAGATTAAAATAAAAAATATTAATGTGGATAAAAGAGAACATATGAAAGAACGTGTTAATAGAATATTACATGGATACGGATTGTTTGAAGTATATACATTTCCATTTGTTAATGAAGATGACATAAGAATCCTAAATATTAATAAAAATAATCTGTATAAAATCAACAATCCGATGACCAAAGAGCTGGAATTTATGAGCAATGAACCTATAATATCCCTGCTTAAAATAACAGAAACGAATTTAAAGAGAAGAAACGATTTAGTAAAAATTTATGAGTGGGGAAGAACTTATTCAAAGAAAAATGGAGAAGAAAAGCTGCTATCTCTATTGCTTACAGGGGAAGTAAAGAAGAGTATATACAGCAAAAGCAGAGATCTCGACTATTTTGATATTAAAGCGATTCTGGATCATATTGTTTCAATTTTCAATTTAGATAATCCTATTTGGGAAAAAGAATCCAGAAGTTTGTGGGATGACAGTTTGGCATATTCTTTAAAAGTAGATGAAAAAGTAGTCCTTGAATTTGGTAAAATTAATAGCGATATTGTTGATTATTATGATATTGAAAGCAGCGTATGGGGTTTATATCTTTACATCAACAACATTTTAGATTACTATAATATTTCCAGGGAATACAAAGAATATTCATTTTTCCCACCCGTGTATTTCGATTTAGCTTTTATTGTTGATAAAAAGGTTAAA
>VSIX01000016.1 GCA_008086245.1 Candidatus Mcinerneyibacterium aminivorans | reverse complement strand
ATTGCAATAACAATCATTAGTTCGATTAATGTAAATCCTTTCTTATTCATAAAACACCTCCCGTTAATTTAAATCAAAACAAAATCACTTATTAATATTATACAGCAATACATATTCCATATCAAGCATATTTCATAAATATTTTATATCTTATTATCATACAGTAATTTACAAACATCATACTTTTCGTCAATAGTGCAGCATTTTCTCTACAACTCCCCCAAAAATCGGGAATTATTTTCACGGATGATTTATTTTGTAAACTTTGTGCACAGAATAGTTTTCTTTTACCTTATTTGTTCGCTTCAAGAAATATATTTTGCGCCACCCCTGTTTATTTCTTTGTTTTCTTTTATTTTTATACTTATGTTTTTATCCGATATAATCTTTTCCGCATATTCGAGATCCTTTGGGTTGATTTTTACTTCTTCAGCTTTCTCCGAAATGTTTTCTAAATTGTTTTTCAGCATATTGAACCTGACCCTATCCGCAAGCGAGGGGTGATAAATTCCTCCGGTAATTTTATTCTCCAGCTCTACTGAATGGGGAAGCCCCATTCTTCTTATCTCTATATTTCTTTTCTCTATTTCTTCAGCAGCAGCCGAGAGCCATCCTATAGCCGTTTTTAAATCCATAAACTCATAATTATTTTTTCTGTGCAATCTATCAAGCTCCGTTTTTTCTATAACCGCAAGTGGATAAATTCTGCAATCAAAGGGGTTTAAATTTATAAGGGCGTAAACATCATTCATAAATTCCTCATAGCTCTGTCCCGGAAACCCCATCATAATCTGTATGCCAACTTTAAACCCTGCCTTTTTGAGTCTTTTAATATTTTCAACAGCCTCACTTTTTAAATATCCTCTTCTTAGAAACTTGAGATATTTAGTATTAAAAGATTGGACTCCCAGCTCTATACTTTTAACACTGTATTTTTTCAGAAGTTTTATCTGATCCCCGCTTAATTTATCCGGTCTGGTTGAGATTCTTATACTATTAACCTTACCGCTTTTTATGTATTTCTGGATTTTTTTTAATAGTTCTTCCTGTTTTTTTTGTGGCATCTGGGTAAATGTTCCGCCAAAAAAGGCAACCTCTACATTCTTTTTGACAGCCCTCTTTCTATGGAAAAAATCGCTTAATCTTTCATCTATTGAAAAACCTGTCTCGTTTGTAACTGCATTTTGATCACAGTAGATACATTTGTACGGACATCCCTCAAACGGAATAAAGAATGGAACAATAAAATTTTTCATTTCAATTCTTTTTTAATTTTTTTAAGAGCCTTTTTGGCAGCCTTGAATTCCGCTTCCTTTTTACTCTTACCTTTGGATCTGGAGTAAACCTCTCCATTGATGAAGCATGCAATATTGAATGTTCTATTATGGGGAGGGCCCTGCTTTTCGAGCACCTTGTACTTTGGCACCGGAAGATTATTTTTCTGCACAAACTCCTGAAGGCGTGATTTGTAATTTTTATAGTGCTTTTTATGAACAATTTCCTGCAGATAAGGTTCCCACAGATTCAAAATAAATTTCTTTGTTTTTTTGAAATTTTTATCAAGATATATGGCTCCAATTACCGCCTCGAGCAGATTTGACAGTATGCTTATTTTGTCCATATCCAAATCCATTTTCTCGCTTTTGCCCAGGTATACATAATCTACAAGATTGATATCCTTAGCAATCTCTGCCATGATTTTTCTTCCAACGGCAATGGATTTGATATTGGACATTTTACCCTCGTCACGCTGCATGTTTTTAAACAAATACTCAACTATTACAAGATCAACAACTGCATCTCCGAGGAACTCGAGCCTCTCATTATTTCCCCAGCTGCTCTTCTGATAGGAGCAGTGTGTTAAGGCCCTCTTTAAGAGGACCTTATTGGAAAATTTAAAATTGAAATCTTTTTCAAATTTTGATTCTTTATTCATTGTACTTTTTTAAAACTAATATCCCGTTCTGGCCTCCGAAGCCGAATGAATTGGTCATAGCATATTGTATATCATCCTCTACAGGTCCATCCGCCAGATAATTTAAATCACATTCGGGATCCTGATTTTCGATATTTATAGTTTGATGCATTTTTCCTTTTTTCAAACTCAGAGCAGTTACCAACGTTTCAAAAGCTCCTGTAGCTCCTAAAAGATGACCCGTCATTGATTTTGTAGAATTTATGTAAAGTTTCTTTGCATGATCACCAAAAACAGTTTTTATTGCTTTTGTCTCTGTAACATCATTGAGCGGAGTTGAAGTACCGTGAGCATTTATGTAGTCGATTTGTTCCGGCTCAATACCGGCATCATCAATCGCCTTCTGCATTCCTATTGCTGCACCTTCTCCATTCTCCTGTGGAGCAGTAATATGGTATGCATCTGCCGATGCACCGTATCCAATTACCTCCGCATAAATATCAGCACCTCTTCTCTTGGCGCGTTCCAGTTCTTCAAGAACTAAAACAGCGGCACCTTCCGCCATAACAAACCCATCTCTGTTTTTGTCAAATGGACGGGATGCTTTTTCGGGTTCATCATTTCTTGTGGATAAAGCCCTCATTGCACAGAAGCCCGCCAATCCTAATGGTACTACAGGTGTTTCCGAACCACCAACAATTGCCGCCTTTGTTGTGCCGTTTTTAATTTTGTTAAAACCTTCTCCTATAGAATGCGTACCTGTAGCACACGCTGTAATTACACTCATATTGGGGCCTTTAGCTCCCGTTCTTATTGAAATATATCCGGATAAAATATTTGAAATCATTTTTGGTATGAAAAATGGTGAAACTCTTTTGGGGCCTCTTTTTATTAATCTTGAATGCTGCTTACTGAGGGTTTCCATTCCTCCTATACCGCTTGAAACTATTATGGCCACATCTCTGGCTATATCATCGGTAATTTCCAGGCCGGAATGTTCAAGAGCCTTCATAGCGGCTATAATTCCGTACTGTATAAACTTATCCATTCTTCTCTGTTCTTTTCTTGATATATAATCCTCTGAATTGTAGTCTTTAACCAGACCTGCAATTTTACTTGAATATTCAGATACGTCAAATCGATCTATTTTCTGCACACCGCTTTCTCCATTCATCAGGCTGTTCCATATCTCATCAATCTCTTTTCCAACAGGAGAAAGAGCTCCCATTCCAGTAATTACTACTCTTTTTGACATATTAATCCTCCATCTTATTTAAATCTGAGAGTAGCAAGAGCACCAGGTGCTCTTGCTATATAATAAAATATAATTTATTTATTATCTTCAATATACTTTACAGCATCAGCTACTGTTTTTAATTTTTCTGTTTCTTCATCAGAAATTTCAATACCGAATTCATCTTCCAGTGCAAGCACCAATTCCATAGTATCAAGAGAATCAGCACCTAAGTCATCGATAAAAGATGATTTTTCGTTTACTTCATCAACTTCGATTCCCAGCTGTTCTGCTGTTAATTCTTTTACTGTTTCCAATATTTTTTTATCCATTTTAACACCTCCTCGTTATTTACATCCTCATTCCACCATCAACTGAAATTACCTCTCCAGTAATGTAATCTGAAAGATCAGATGCCAAAAATAATACAAGATTAGCAACATCTTCGGGTTTTCCCTTTCTCTTTATTGAAACATTGTTCATTAAATCTTTTTCAGCCTTTTCCGAAAGCTTCTCTGTCATATCTGTTTCAATAAATCCGGGAGCAACGGCATTGGCATAGATATTTCTTTTCCCGTATTCCTTTGCCACCGTCTTAGTAAACCCTATAACCCCCGCTTTTGTAGCAGAATAATTTGCCTGTCCTGCATTTCCCATCAAACCAACTACTGATGAAATATTTATAATTTTCCCGTATTTATTTTTCATCATACTTCTTATCAAACTCCGGGTAACATTAAAAGTTCCGTTAAGATTTACATCTATAACATTTTTCCACTGTTTCTCGCTCATCCTCATTAGCAGTGTGTCCTGAGTTATTCCTGCATTGTTAACCAGAATATCTATTTTATCGAACTTTTCGAGAAATTTTTTCACCATATCTTTAACACTATCCATTGATGTAACATCACATACTTCACCGTAAGCCTCTACTCCTGTCTCCCTTATTTCATCGATAGTTGATTCGATTTTTTCCTTATCCAAATCACATATTGCAATATTGCACCCGGTTTCTGCAAATTTAATAGCAATCTCTTTTCCAATCCCCCGGGCTGCACCTGTTATTAAAGCAGTTTTCCCCTCAAGATTAATCAAGATAAAACCTCCATAACTTTTTTTACTCCCCTAATATTATCGGTGGAGTAAACTGTTGTATCCCTATCAATTCTTCTTACAAGTCCGGTCAATACTCTTTTAGGTCCGCACTCGATATATTCATGAACGTCATGTTCTATCATAAATTGGATGCTTTGTGCCCATTTAACCGGAGAAGAAACCTGTTTTATCAGGCTGTCCTTAATTTCATCGGGATCTGTGGTTGCCCTTGCAATTACATTCATAACAACGGGAATTTTCGGTTTTTCAAATTTAGCCTTATTAATGGTTTCGGCAAGTTTTTCTCCGCTCTCCACCATTAATCTTGAATGAAAAGCTCCTGATACATTCAACTCAACCACTTTTTTGGCACCCTCACTTGAACAGTCTTCCATAGCCTTTTTAACATTATCAACTGATCCGGATATTACTATCTGTAATGGTGAATTATAATTTGCCATATCAACATCATTTTTCTCACAGATTTTTTCAAGTTTTTCTACATCTTTCATCCCGATAACTGCTGCCATTGTTCCAGGAGCTTTCTCTCCAGCCCTGGACATTAATTCTCCTCTTCTCTGAACTATCTTGAGCCCATCCTCGAAGCTGAAAGCCTTTGAAGCAACCAATGCTCCATACTCTCCCAGGCTGTGCCCTGCAGTATAGGATATATTCCCGAGATCAATTTTATCTTCAAGAATTTTATATATACCGTAATCCATTGTAAGAAGCGCCGGTTGAGCATTTCTGGTATCCGTAAGAACATCCTTTGGCCCCTCAAACATTATCTTTTTTAAATCTCTATCAAGAATTTCATTGGCCCGATCCAGAACCTCTTTAAAAGAACCAAACTCATTATATAAATCTTCTCCCATTCCTACATACTGTGAGCCCTGACCGGAAAACAAAAGTGCTTTACTCATAAAGCAATCACCACCTCAATACTACTGATCCCCAGGTTAGTCCGCTGCCAAATGCTGTTAGTAATACATTGTCTCCTCTTTTTATTTTTCCTTTTCTATTTGCATCATCAAGAGCAAGCGGTATAGATGCTGAAGAAGTATTAGCATGTTCATCCACAGTTACATGCACATTCTCATCGGGTACATGCAATCTTTTACCAAGCGAATCAATAATCCTGATATTGGCCTGATGCGTTATTAGAAGATCAATATCTTTTTCTTCTATTCCAGCTGTTTTTAGAGCTTTTATAGAAGACCTTTTCATAACCCTAACGGCCTGCTTGAAAACTTCACGCCCTTCCATTTCAAGATAGTGCATATCATTATCAAGAGTTTTCTGGGTTGTTGGATTCAAGCTTCCGCCGGCTCTTTTTATTAAAAGTTCTCCCTTACTTCCATCTGCTCCAAGGTAGGAAGATAATATTCCGCTTTTCTCATCCTCGGAAGGTCCCAATATAACAGCTCCTGCTCCATCTCCAAAAAGCACACAGGTGCTTCTATCATTCCAGTTAGTAATTTTGGAAAAAGTTTCAACTCCCACCAGAGCAATATTTTCATAGAGCCCGCTTTCGATAAAAGATCTTGCAGTAGTTAATCCATATATAAAACCAGAACAGGCTGCAGATATATCAAATGCCGGAATATTTTTAATTTTCAGTTTCTTTTGTATCCAGCATCCCGTTGAAGGAAAATCCGTATCGGGTGTTACGGTGGCAACAAGTATCAAATCAAGTTCTTTAGCCTTCATGCCGGCCTGTTTTAAAGCATTATTTATAGCTTCAACCGCCAGATCAGAAGCCGCCTGATCATCCGAAGCAATATGTCTCTTCTTAATACCCGTTCTTTTGGTTATCCATTCATCACTGGTTTCTACTATTTCTTCTAAATCATTATTTGTCATAACCTTTTCAGGCAAGTAGGAACCGGTAGATATTATCTTAGCCCTTGGCATAACTATTCCTCAACTGCTACAATTTTTTCACCCTTATAGGTGCCGCATTCAGGGCAAACTCTATGGGGTTTTTTAAATTCACCACAGTTTTGACAACGAACTATTGTTGGTGCTGTTAGTTTCCAGTGAGTTCTTCTTTTTCTTTTCCTCTGTTTTGAAACTTTTCCTTTAGGTACTGCCATACTATCCTCCTTTATTCTTTCTTATCAAACATTCGTTTTTTTATATCTTCTAATTGTTTCATTCTTTCATCTACCTTTTCTTTTTTGCAGTCACAGCTACCCTCATTTAAATCGGTTCCACAAATAGGACATAAACCCTTACAATCCTCCTTGCACAAAACCTTTATCGGTATATTGAGCATAATTTCATTAATAATATATTCTGTAATATCTATAACTGACTGCTCAATGAATATAACATTTATTTCATCTTCATCAATCTCTTTTTCTTTAACATTTTTATTCCTGGTATTTTCATATTTAAAAACCAGAAAAAGATCAAGGGTTTCCTCCCTTTCAAACCGGGTCAAACACCTTGAACAGTTCAAACTATATGTAACATCCATCTTTCCGCGCAATACAAATATCTGGTTTGACTCATACACCTTCAAATCAACTGATACAGGATCAGTTACCTCAGGTATATCAAGCTCTAAATCTTCTTTAATGAATAAACGTTCACTTTTGGCTTTTCTTAAATCAATTTTCATACAAAAAAGATTATATAATAGTTAAACCCTAAGGTCAAGAAAAAATTAATTCCACAACAAAATAAATGAACCATATTCATTTTAGAAACAGGCATTATACTTTTGTATAACTTATTATACTTTTCTACAATTTTTGTTTTCATTCATAGTTTTAATTACCTGTATTTAGGGCGAATTAGGATGGCATGAATTGTGCTTTATATAATTAATATAAAGCAGGGAGGTTTGTCTATGTTAAATAAATATTTTGAAGATGTTTCAAAAACAGGGAAAATTAATTTTGAAGATTTAAAAAGGGAAATAAATGCAGCGGAGATTCCAGAAGATTATCATGAGGTTATCAGATCAAACCTTAAACTTGTAATATCAATAGCAAAAAAATACACAAAAAGCGGTTATCCTTTTGAAGACCTTATTCAGGAGGGAAATATAGGTTTAATAAAAGCAGCCAAAAAATTTAACCCCGACCTTGGCTATCAGTTTTCCACGTACGCATGCTGGTGGATAAGAAACCAGATTCAACGAGCAATTTATAACAAGAAAAATTTAATAAGAATTCCCGTAAATAAAATGAGAAAATACTTTAAATACAAATACTCAACAAAGGATAAATCGGATAAGGATAAAAAAGCTTTTAACAAATTAAAAAATCAAATACCCAGTTCCTATTTTTCACTCGAGGCTCCCATAAAAGATGATCCTGAATATTCCACCCTTGAAAGCATCCTTGAAGTTGATGAACAATCCCCTGACCAGGAAGCTGCAATGGACGAGCAAAAAAAACTTATCGGTAAAATTCTGGATAAACTCCCGGAAAAAAAGAAATTTATAATTAGATACAGATACGGTTTTATAGATGGTGAAAAACACTCACTTAAGGAAATCGGAAACATGCTCGGTATTTCTTCTGAAGCTGTAAGACAGAACGAAATAAGAGCACTAAAGCAGCTCAGGGAAGATTTTACAACTATACTTAAAAATCTCTGACGAGATTTTTAGAACCAGAACTAGAACTAGAACCAGATAAAAAATAAAAAAATACTAGAAGATACCTGCACATGGGAAATCTCTTGCGAGATTTTTAGTATAAGTATAAGTATGAGTATTAGAAAAACATTTAAATCTCATTCTTTTATGATTATTAATTTTTATAATCGACAATTGAAAATCCTAAATCGACAATCACCGTAAGGCTTGCTTCATCATAATGAGCCTTAAAAATCACTTTGTGATTTTTTCAATTTACATCTCACATTGTACAGAGCACAAAGTTTAAATGTTATTCCTCCGAATAGAAAAGACTTAAATGTTAGGCCAGAAGATTCCTGCACATGAAAATCTCTGACGAGATTTTAGAACCAGAACCAGAACTAGAACCAGATAAAAACTAAATGTAATTCCTTTGAAGTAAACAATTTAAAAGACATACAAAAAGAGTCCGGAATATGAAAAATCTCTAAAGAGATTTTTAGAACCAGGACCAGAACTAGAACCAGATAAAAAATAAAAAAAGGACAGGTAAAAATACCTGCCCTTTATAATATTTTTATATTTTAGGATTAATTCTAATTTAAATATATTCTGATGCTGCTTTCATCCCTTACATTGCTTAGCCATTTTTGAACATAGTTGTTTGATTTTTCATTCAGCAGTCTCTTTTTAATCTGCTGATATTTATCTTCTTTCAGCTTTTTATAGACGGATTTATCGATTTCAATATTTTCTATATAATATATCCTGGACCCTTCCTCTATAATTTTATTACCCTGCTGAAGAGAGTCTGCTATCTTTTGAAGCTGGGTCTTATTAAATGTATCGCTTGCCTTATCGCTTATTTCAATAGGTCCCTCAGACATCATAGTTTCATCTTTAATATTTTTCATTGCCATATTTTTGGCTTTTTCTTTTTTATATTTTTCCAGCAAATCAGATTTTATCTGTGCAAAAGGCTTAATATAAGACTCCTTTTTATCATTCACCTTAAAAATATAAGCGGTTTTTTCCATCCATACCGGATCGGATATTTTATTTTTCTCCAGATTAAAGATATTTTCCCTAAATTTTTCCAGGTCTTTTTTCCTTCTCACTCTTACAATTTTGTTTAGGCTGTCTTCAGTTACATCGTTCTGTGAAACAGGCTTTATATTATATTTTTCAACTAAATCATTCTCGAAACCTTCTTTTTCAATTTTTTTCCTAACTTTTTTAGCAATTTTTTCGATGTTTTTGGTAGCTTTCTGAACTTTTAAATCTTCTTTAACCTGACCTGCAACTTCATTATATGTGGGGATATATCCAACTCTGCTGTTTAACAGTCTCATTATAACATATCCGTCATTTATTTTTACCGGGTTGGAAATACTGGAGTAATCAAGACCGAATGCAGCCTTGATAAAATTAAAATTTCTTCCGATACCGGGAACAAATTCATTTCTTTTAGCTTCAAAGAAATCAGTCGGATAAACTTTTGCACCCATTTGTTTTACCGTTTCCTCGAAATTTTCGACTCCTGCGACATCCAGCTTTTCATAATAATTCCGGGCCTTTTCTTTTGCCATTTCCAGAGCTTTCTGTTTCTTAACTTCCTGTACAACCTTTTCTCTGACATCCGGATTTGAAAGACTTTTGGTATAATTTTTCTGCAAATTTATTAGCTTAAAAACATATAATTGATTATCAACAATATAGGGATTAGATACCTCGTTTTCCTTAAGTGAAAAAATACTGTTCAGTAACTCCCTGTTTTTACCGTATTTTTTGGCAAAATCATCTTCAGTTAAATAAGATGTTCTTTCAAAATCGGCATTCATGTTTTCAGCAAGATTTTTCAGGTTGCCGCTTGTAGATATAAAATCAGAAATTCTTTCCTGTTTTTCCTTCAATATTGTCTTCGCTTTCCTGTTTTTCACTTTTTCTACTACGGAATTGTAAACAGATTTATCTTCTAAATCTGCATAGCGGGCATCTTCTTTATCAATAAGCTTGATTATGTGGTATCCAAATCTGGTTTCTACAATGTCACTTACCTGATTTTTCTCAAGCTGATTAAAAACGACATCTTCAAATTTTTCAACCATTTCTCCCCTGCTGAAATAACCAAGATCTCCTCCGCGGTTTGATGAAGGTCCATCTGAATAGGTTTCTGCCATCTCGGAAAAATCTTCACCGCTTTCAATTTTTTTAAGAACCTCTTTAGCTTTTTTATACTTTTCCTTTTTTTCATCTTCTGTATCCCACCTGAATAATATATGTTTTGCTCTCGCTTTGGCTTTTATTTTATAATCCTCTTTATTGTCTTTATAATAGTTCTTAACTTCACTGTCAGAAACATCTATTTGATCATAAAAGTCCTCTGCATTCAATGTAACTGCATCAAGGGCAACTCTTTTACCGATAACAAACTGTTTCTTATTGTTTTGGTAATAATTGTATATTTCATTCTGAGTAGCATTTACCCGATCAAAATATTGTCTTGCATTAATCTTTACATACTGAACTTTTACTTCTTTTCCCCTCTGATAATCCTTTTTATTTTCATCAAAATAAGCTTTTGCCTCCTCAGTGGGGATATCATAATTATCCTTAATGTTAAATGGATTGATTCTTATAAATTTCACATCGACCTTTTCAGGAACTCTGTAACTTTCTTTTTGTTCCTCATAATATTTTTTTAAATCCTCATCCGTTACATCTATCTTCTCCATATATTCATTGATATTTGCAACTGCATAATCAAACCTGATCTTTTGGTTTTGCTTTAAATAATAATCATTAACTTCTTCAGAATTGACGGAAACATTGCTGCTCAAGAACTCCACCATCTTCTGGATTAGGATATCTTCCTTTATAGATTTCTCAACTCTGCTCAAAGATTCATCCGGGGTATTTTGTATCCACTGATTCCATTTTGATTCATCAAACTCCCCATCGGTCTGAAAAGCAGAATATTGCTTTAAATTGTTTTTTATCTCATTAACGCTGACATGAAAACCTATTTCTCTTGCCTTTTGCAAGAGAAGTTTTCTATCAACAAGATTATTTATAACTCTTTTTTGTACACGGTTTCTGAGCTGCTCTTTCATTTTATCATTTACATACCCTGTATACTGCTCATACATCTTGAGCTGTTGTTGAAATGTTCTTTCAAACATTGAAGAAAATTCTTTATAATCTATCTTTTCACCATTGACCTTTGCTACTGTTGAATCCTGAGCACCAGCTGCGGCTCTTCCCCCGACTCCAAAAAATACAAACGCAATAACACCAACAACTACTAACACCCATAAAATTGCTTTTCTTTTTGATCTTAAAGTATTAAGCATACATAATCCTCCTTTAATTGATAATGATGTAGAAGAAGTATAACATTATATAAAACAAATTGAAGAAAAAAAATCAAGAAAGCTAAAAGAAGCTTTCTTGATTACACCATTGACACTCCCGTTAAAATGGATAAATACTTAATTCTATCCTTATCGGACCTTGAGGTTAGTATTATAGGGACCTGTGCTCCCATAATAACACCGGCCATATCATTATCGGTCAGATAGGCAATTGTTTTATACATTATATTTGCTGCTTCAATATTGGGAAGCAATAAAATATCTGCATCTCCACCAACATCTGTTTTAATTCCTTTTACCCGGCAGCTTTTTTCGGAAATAGCATTATCAAGTGCAAAGGGTCCATCTACAATACAATCTTTAATCTGTCCCCTATCATTCATTTTTGATAGAAGAGCTGCATCCTCTGTAGTAGGCATGACTTCGGGATTGACCTTTTCAACTACACCGACAACCCCAACTTTTGGTTTCTCTATTCCCAGTTTTTTTGCAGCATAAACCGCATTGTTAATTAATCCAATCTTCTGTTTTAAATCGGGACTGATGGTTACCGCTGCATCCGTTATTATTAAGAACTTGTGGTATTTTTTTATTTCCATAAGTGTTAAATGGGACAGCACCCCGCCCCCTCTTAGACCTTTTTCTTTATCAAGTACAGCTTTCATAAGGTAGGATGTAGAAACTTTTCCCTTCATTAAAAGGTCTGCTTCATTTTTTTTAACCAGCTCAACTGCCTTTTTTGAAATCTCTTTTTCATCTCTTTCTACATCAACGATGCGATATGATGATATATCGAGACCTTCCTCTTCTGCCAGTTTCTTAATCCCCTCTTCATTTCCTACAAGTACGGGTTTTACTATATTTTGATTAGCTGCATTAACTATGGCAGTTAAAACATCCGCTTCTTCGGCATTTGCTACTGCCACCCTCTTTGATTTTTCATTTTTTGCCTGTTTTTCAAGTGTCTTAAAACTTTCAATCATTATAACCTCCTAATTATTTTGTTAAATATATTCTTTTGGTTCTTCTTTACCTTCCAGCACCATCATACCTGCTTCTGCTAATGCCTCCATCTCCTTTTCTCCGGGATATTCTATAGATTCGCCCAGATACTTGAGATGTTCTTTAATATAAGGCATCAATATCTCTTCTGCATATACCAGTCCACCTGTATAAATAACGGCATCAACCTCTCCCTTTATAGCTGCAGCCATTGCTCCCGCTTCTTTCACTATGGTATAACCCATCGCCTTTAATGCTTCTTCGGCTTCCTTATCGCCGTTTCCTGCTCTCTTTTCGAGCTCGGAGCCGTTATCCGTTCCGGTATACCCTATTAATCCGCTATTTTTAACTAATTTATATTCCAGTTCATCCTTTGTATATTCTCCGCTATAGCACATATTTATTAAATCACCTATAGGCAGCGCTCCTGCCCTCTGGGGGGAAAACGGTCCCATTCCTAAAAGGGCATTGTTAACATCCACACATTTACCGTTCTCAACCGCTACAACAGAGATTCCACCGCCCATATGCATAACAACAAAATTACAATCTTCCTTCTCTTTTCCAAGTTTTTCGGCAGTTTCCCTTATACATTTTCTGATGTTTAAAGCATGAAACAAAGAAACCCTTTTGATTTCAGGAACACCTGATATTCTAGCAATATCTTTCATCTCATCTACTGTCACCGGATCAGCAATAAAAGATGGAATATTGTATTCATCCCCTATTGCTTTTGAAATAAAGGCACCAAGATTGGAAGCATGCTCCCTGCCCCATAAACTTTTATCGGATAAATCATCCAGCATTTTATCATTAACTTTATAAACACCGCCCTCAATCGGTTTCATTAGGCCGCCCCTTCCAACAACTGCATCTAGATCATTTAGTGAAAATCCTTTATCCTTTAGAGTTTTTTCAATTATATTTTTTCTAAAATCAAATTGATCAACAACTTTATCATAGGATTTTACCTTTTTTGAATCATGTCTTACAGTTTCTTCTAAAAGTGAACTCTCATTTTCATATATCGCCAGTTTTGTAGAAGTCGAACCGGGATTTATTGCAAGTACCTTCATATAAACCTCCCTATTTTTTTATTATTTACATAAATGATTCATTCATACCACGTCTATATTGAATTGCTTCAGCTATGTTATCAACCTTAATTTTTTTATTTTTTTCCATATCCGCTATAGTTCTACCAACTTTCAATATTCTAAAATAAGATCTTGCAGATAAAGAATACTCCTCAATGGCATCTTTAAAAATACTTTCTGCAGAATCTGTTAATTTGCAGTATTTTTTCACAAGCGATGAACTCATTTCGGCATTATAATTAATCTTCTCGTTTCTAAATCTTTTCTTTTGAATTTTCTGTACTTCCTTTACCCTGCTTCTAATTTTTTTTGAACTCTCTTCGTCCCAGTTTCCTTTTAACTCATCATATGAAGACCTCGGAACTTCAACCTGTAAATCAATCCTATCAAGTATAGGTCCTGAAAGCTTTCTCTTATATCTCCGGATATCGCTTTGTGAACAACTGCATTCCTTTTCATCATCCCCCAGATAACCGCATGGACAGGGATTCATTGCCCCAACAAGCAAAAAATCGGAGGGATATTTAACCGTATAATCCGCTCTGGTAATAATTATATTGCTATCTTCTATCGGCTGCCGTAATACTTCTATGCTGTTTTTCTTAAATTCGGGCATCTCATCCAGAAAAAGCACCCCTTTATGAGCAAGACTGATCTCACCGGGATTTGGGTTTCTTCCTCCTCCTATCAATCCTATATCACTAACGGTATGGTGGGGATCCCGAAAGGGTCTATTAACAACCACCGGATCTTTCTCAGGAAGCAGCCCCGCAACACTGTAAACTTTGGTAACTTCAAGAGCTTCTTTTCTCGACAGAAGTGGTAAAATTGAAGGGATTCTCTTGGCTATCATAGTTTTCCCGGTTCCCGGAGGTCCAACCATTAAGATATTATGCCTTCCAGAAACTGATATTTCTACTGCCCTTTTGGCTAAAGGCAGCCCTCTTACTTCTTTGAAATCAAGAAGTTCTTTATCTCTTTTCTGGAAAAAAACCTCTTTATCCAGCCTGTAAGGGTTTATTTCATTTTCGCCGTTTAAAAAATCTATTACTTCATTAATATTTTGAACCGGATAAATATCCAGATTATCCACAAAAGCTGCTTCTTTTTTATTGCCATGCGGGCATATTAAACTCAGGTTTTTCCTTCTTGCAAACTCCGCAATTGGAAGAATCCCTTTTACTTCCCTTATGGAACCATCAAGGGATAGTTCTCCCACAACAAGATAATCATCCGGGTCTTTATCAATAACATCCATTGCCGATAAAAGAGAAACTGCTATAGGTAAATCATAAAGTGCTCCCTCTTTTTTGAAATCTGCAGGAGCAAGATTTACAACAACTTTCTTGTTTAAAAACTTTATTCCTGAATTTTCAAAGGCTACCCGGATTCTTTCCTTGCTTTCCTTTGTTACAGTGTCGGTAAAACCAACAATTGTAAAAGAAGGAATACCCTTTGAAATTGATGATTCAATAGTAACTAGAAACGAATTTATACCTATAAAACCGGCCGACTTGACTTTGCTTATCATTAATCTACTACCCAAACCATATTATCTATTAATCTCGCCCTGCCAACATACACTGCCAGAGCAATCAAAATTTTATCGGCCTTTGAAATATCCGAAATGGATTTTAAATTCTTTTCATTAACAATTGATATATAATCTATTTCTGTTGTGTCTTTTGCTTCAATTATTTTTTTCATTTCAGCCTTTATTTTAGAAGATTCATTTATACCGTTTTTAAGCATTTTTTCTGCAGCCTGCAGTGATTCATATAAGGAAGCTGCTTCTTTTCTTTCTTTTGAATTTAAATACATATTTCTTGAACTTATAGCCAGGCCATCGCTTTCCCTAATAATAGGACAGCTTTTGATTTCTGTCTGCATATTTAAATCTCTAACCATTCTTGATATTATTTTATACTGCTGATAATCTTTCTGCCCGAAATATGCTCTATGCGGTCTAACTATATTTAACAGTTTGGTGACTATGGTACAAACCCCCCTAAAGAAAGTAGGTCTTGACTCCCCGCATAACACATTGCTGAGCTCCCCCGGAATTACATGGGTCTGGAACCCCTCCGGATACATCGTCTCATCCTCGGGAGAAAATATCAAATCAACTCCCTCCTTTTCACACATTTTTATATCCCTCTCGATATCCCTTGGATATTCCTCAAAATCTTCATCGGGGGCAAACTGTGTGGGGTTCACATATATGGAAACAATCGTAAAATCCTCATTTTTTACAGATTCTCGGATAAGAGAAAGATGTCCCTCATGCAGAAAACCCATTGTGGGAACAAAACCGATACTGTTTCCCCTCATCTTCTCATTATTTACTATTTCTCTAATCTTTGAGATATACTTTGTTATTCTCATATATACTCCTATTTTTTTAATACATTATCTTTTCCCGGGAATTCGTTATTCTTTACCTCTTTTATATATTTTTCTATTCCCTCTTTTATAGACCTTCCGCTATCACTAAAAACCTTAGCGTGCTTGGGTTTGAAATCGGGATACAAACCAAGAATATCATAGCAGACCTGGATTTCACCATCACATTTTCTTCCGGAACCTATCCCGATTACAGGTATAATCAATTCTTTTGAAATCTTTTCTGCAAGGTTTTCGGGCACTGCCTCAAGTACCAGGATAGAGGCACCTGCTTTCTGAAGTTTGTGTGCGCTTTCAATTATATAATCCCTTTCATTGTTACTTTTGCCCCTTACAATATTTCTTCCAAATTTCTTTACAGACTGGGGGGTAAATCCCAGATGGGCCACTACGGGAATTCCTATATTCACCAATCTTTTTGTCAGCTCAAAATATCCACCCTCAATTTTTACCGCGGAACAACCGGTTTTTTGAATAATCTCACCTGCATTTTCAACTGCTTTTTCCAGTGAAACCTGAAATGATAGAAAAGGCATATCGGCAACCACAACACTGTTCTGGTTTCCTTTTACAACTGCCCTGGTATGTCTTATAATATCCGATATTGATACATTAAGTGTATTTTCTTCTCCAAATATAACCATCCCCATTGAATCCCCTACCAGCATCAAGTCTATACCGGCACTATCAAATATTTTAGCCATGGAATAATCATAGGCGGTTACAGCTGCAATTTTCTCATCCTCTTTTTTCATTTTTATTAAATCCTGAATTGTTTTTTTCACAGCAACTCCTTTTTATCCCTTACTTTTTTTAAAGAATCGGGATTTTTAATAAAATCTTTAAGCAACCTATAATTTGTAGGATCATGAAAATCACTTTCAAGTTCTACAAGAGGTATTAAAACAAAATCCCTCTCATAAATTTTATTGTGAGGTATCTTCAAACTGTTTTCATCAATCACCTGATCACCATAAAACAGTATATCAACATCTATTATTCGGGGATGATTTTTTTTGCTCCACCGTCTTCCCATTTCATACTCAATTTTTTTCACATATTCAAGCAAACTCCTGGAATTTAACCTTGTTCTGCCCTTTATGACCATGTTGTAAAAGTTTTGCTGTTCTTTATATCCCACGGGTTTACTTTCATACAAAGAAGAAACGGCATCTAAATAAATTATCCCGCTTTTCTTTAATTTTTTAATCAGCTTTTGAATATTTCCAAGCCTATCACCTTTATTTGTACCGATTCCCAGATAAATTTCGTTAAACATTTCTTTTCTTCTATATTTTATACCATTCTGCATATAACTTATATTAATTTTATTAACTTCCAGGTTAGAAACCATAAAATCAAAAAGTTTGTTTAGTATCACCCGCTTTTCTGGATTTCTTTCTTCCAAAAATATTTTAATTTTCTCAACAATTTTTTCTTCATCAAATGTATATTTTTTAAAATAAAGTGTAATCTCAAAACATTCATCCGAAAAAATTTCTATACTTTTGTTATCAATTATTAATTCATACATAGATTAATCATATCAAAAGCTATTTTTTATATCAAGTTATAATATATTCCTATTTATCTAAAACTTTTTTTATCTGTTGTTCAAACTTTTTTTCTGATGCTAAGCCCACCTGCTTAAAAACTACATTTCCATCTCTATCTACGATAAATGTGGTTGGGATACCCTGAATTCCGCCGAATGCCTGAGCTACCTCTTTATTTCCTATTAAAACGGTATAATTTATCTGTTCTTCTTCTACAAAAGACTCCAGCTTATTTATATCTTCATCCAGTGAGATTCCGATAACCTCAAGACCTTTGTCTTTATATTTTTTATAAAGATTGATAAATCCGGGTATTTCTTTTCTACATGGAGGACACCATGTTGCCCAAAAATCTATTAGCAGAACCTTGTTTTTAAAACTCTCCTCAGTATATATCTCCCCATCCAAATCTTTTAATTCAAAAGATGGCAGTTTAGAAAGCTTCTGGGCTGATTGATTTTCTGCTTTTTCGGAAGTTTCAGAACCCTTTTGGGAATTACCACCCGAACATCCGGTAAAAATTAAAACAACTAAAACCAAACCTATTAAAATCTTTTTCATAATTTACTCCTTTTTAGTTTAAATTTAATAAATAAATATTATTTCTTCTGCAATACTTAAACATATTCTCATCCCAATCTTCAGAATCAATATTAAGCTGAATTAAATAATTTTCTTTAGCATAATTAGCATATTCAGTTTTTTTAATTTTTTTATTCCTATTAAAAAGTACTATTTTAATCATATCTTCCTTGTCCAGAAGTTTTCTTATATATGATGTAAAAAAGTGATTGTAATCAGAATTTGATATATCTATAAAAATTTTTATATACAGGTTTCTTCTTTTCAATAGATTAATTAAGTAAAAATACTCGTTATATTTATAGTAGAACTTTCTAATATACTTTACAAGTTTTTCAATCTCCTCGAACTGTCTTGATGACGGGTAATCTTTGAAGCGGTCAATGTTTAACTCAACATTATAAATACTGGAATAAACCGGAAATATTGTTTCATCCATGGAAAAAAGCGAATAATTCTCATTCTTTCTGAATGCAAAACTTTTAATATTATTTTTATATTCAATAAAGTCATCAATATAAACTATGGAAGGAACATCAAACTGGTTTTTGTTTATTTGAAACAAATATTTATTATCTATATCGCATTTATCAAACAACTTTTTCTTATAGAAAATTATATTTTTTGCCAGCTGCATCTCTTTTTTCCCAACATCCGCTTTTTTGGAAACAAGATCCAGCATATCCACCTCAAACGGGTCAAGATTTTCAACTTTAATTAACTTTCTTTCCTCCATTTTTTTCAGTTTGGAATGGTATAAAAAATTTCTAAATATATACAGGTTAACCACTTCTTTAAAATACTCTCCCGCTTCAAATGGTGAATATTTGGAATATATCAGCAAAAGTTCATCGAGGGGGAAAGAAAGCATTTTTGACTTTTTATAATCGATATTGTAACCATCCAGAATATCATAAACCAGATTTTTATAGGTAGCCTTTTTTATATTTATTATCCCCAGGCTGTTCTTTATGTTTTCCAGAAATTTTTCTATATCTCCAAATATCTTTTTTTCAATATTTTTTGGCAGCTTTGCTTTTTTTTCTTTTAAAAAATTTTTAAAATATCCGTAGGTATGTTTTCTATCATCAATATAAAAACTCTTTTCAGCTTTTTCCCGTTTTATTTTTTTTAAAAGCAGATCTATCTCTTTTTCTTCAATCAGATTATCTTCTTTTTTCGTTTGAATATATAAAGTTAGAACAGACAGAAGATTATCAATATCATCTTTTTCCAGATTTCTGTTAGAATAATATTCCTTAATTTTGTTGTACAAAAATTCTATCGTTAGTTCTTTTATCTCACCTTTTTTATCTTTGTAAAATAATCCACCGACAAACATCTATTTTTTATTCTCCAAAAAGTGTTTTAATTCTTCCATAAAATCAGTTGCATCCTTAAACTCCCTATAAACCGAAGCGAATCTTACATAAGCTACAGGGTCAAGCTCCTTGAGCTGTTCCATTACAAGTTCACCAATATATTTTGAATAAACTTCTTTATCCTCAACTTTATATAGCTTCCTTTCAATTCTATCAATCACTTTCTCAATTTCTTCCGATGAAATCGGCCTTTTTTCAAGAGCCTTTTTTATACCCTGTTCCAGTTTGGATCTATCAAACTCTTCTCTTCTTCCATCTTTCTTTTTGATTCTGGGGAGGATTTCAACGATGGTCTCATATGTAGTAAATCTCCTGCTGCATTCATTGCACTCTCTTCTTCTCCTTATTGCATTATTATTATTGGAAGGGCGGGAATTAACAACCCTATTGTTATCTTTACCGCAGTGGGGACACTTCATACCTTCAACCTTTCTACTTTAATATCAGCATTCTCCAGCATTTTTCTGGAAAGATCATCCGGGTAATCATTTATATATTTTACTTCCGAGATTCCCGCATTGATAAGCAATTTAGAGCAAGTAATACACGGGAAATGGGTTACATAGACAGATGAACCTTCTACACTTATACCAAATTTTGCCGCCTGCATTAAAGCATTTTGTTCTGCATGGGTTCCCCTGCATATTTCCTGCTTTTCACCGGAAGGAATATTAAGCTCCTGCCTCATACACCCAACATCTATGCAGTGTTCTAAACCTGAAGGCGCTCCATTGTATCCGGTAGCAAGAATTCTTTTATTTTTTACAAGAAGAGCACCTACCGATCTTCTCAGGCAGGTGCTTCTTTGAGCTACTAGTTTTGTTATATTAAAAAAATAATTGTCCCAATCCGGTCTTCCCATTATTATTCTTCCAGTTTGTATTGATAAAGCGGAAATTCATCACACAGTTCTTTAACCTCATTTTTCACTTCATTTAATACAGATTCATCTTCTTCCGATCTCAACGCTTTATCTATAAGAACTGCAACTTTTTTCATCTCCTCTTCTTTCATACCCCTTGTAGTTAATGCAGGTGTTCCGAGTCTTAAACCGCTTGTTACAAAAGGACTTTTCGTATCAAAAGGTATTGTATTTTTGTTTACAGTTATTTCAGCTTTTCCGAGAATATTCTGTGCTTTTTTACCGGTCATATCAAGTGAAGACAGCACATCAACAAGCATTAAATGATTATCTGTACCTCCAGAAACCAATCTGTACCCAAGTTCCTGCAGTTTATCGGCCAGAGCCTGAGCATTATTAATTATTTGTTTTTGATACTCTTTAAAATCATCCTGCATGGCTTCTTTAAACCCAACAGCTTTCGCAGCGATTATGTGTTCAAGCGGTCCTCCCTGTGTACCGGGGAAAACATTAAAATCCAGAGATTTTGAATGTTCTTTTTTACAGAGAACCATACCTCCTCTAATTCCTCTCAATGTTTTATGAGTGGTAGTGCTCACAAAATCGGCATGAGGAACGGGATTTGGATGCAAACCCGCAGCAATAAGTCCTGCAATATGAGCCATATCTACAAGCAAGTATGCACCTACCTCTTCTGCGATATCTGCAAAAGGTTCAAAATCAATTTTTCTGGGATAGGCACTGGCACCGACAACTATTAATTTAGGATCTACTTCTTTAGCCTGTTCCCTTATTTGCTCATAATCAAGCATTTCCGTTTCTTTACTTACCCCGTATGATTCAATATTATACAGTTTTCCTGAAAAGTTTACGGGACTTCCATGTGATAGATGACCCCCATGAGGTAGCTTCATACCCATAACTGTATCCCCGGGATCCACTGTTGCGAAATATACGGCCATGTTTGCCTGAGCTCCAGAATGGGGCTGTACATTTGCATGATCCGCACCAAAAAGCTTTATAGCCCTATCGATGGCGATCTTTTCAACTTTATCAATAACTTCACACCCGCCATAATAACGACCGTTCCGGGAGTAATCCCTTGTGTTTTTAGCTTTTTTCTTTCTAATATATGGATATCCTTCAGCATACTTATTGGTCATAACGGAACCGGCTGCCTCAAGAACAGCATCCGAAACAAAATTCTCCGATGCTATTAATTCAAGACCATAGGACTGTCTTTCTGCTTCCTTCTTAATTAAATCAAAAATTTTTCTATCCGTATCCTTTAAACTGCGCTGCAACATAAATACCTCCTTAACCTTATTTTTTTATTTCTTTTTCAATTTTATTAATTTTTTCAATTCTTCTTTTATGCCTTCCCCCATCAAATTCTGTATTGAAAAAATTTTTGAGCGTTTTTTCAAGTTCTTCTTCACCTATATAATCCGCGGCCAGCACAAGTACATTTGCATTATTATGTTTTCTTGTCATCTTTGCTATAACCGGATTATAACAAAGAGCTGCCCTAACCCCGGAAAATTTGTTTGCAATAATAGACATACCTATACCGGAACCACAAATCACAATACCTCTATCATACTCACCTTTTGAAACCTTTTCAGCAACCAGTTTCCCATAATCCGGATAGTCCACACTCTCCTCACTATCTGTTCCCTCATCTTCAACAATGAATCCTTTTTTTTCAAGCATCTCTATTATTTTAAGTTTTAATTTATATCCCCTGTGGTCATTTGCTATACCTATTTTCAAAACTTACCTCCTAGAAATCGCTAAAATCCACTTCTTCTTTTTCCTTTTCATCTTCAACATAATGGGTGGGTTCTGTCCCTTTATAAAAATACATAATGACACCATCTTTTTTATTTCTTTTGTCTTCTGAATCTTCTTTTTCTTCCGCTTCAAGTTTTTCATCTATAACTTCCTCTTCCTTCTTCTCATCCAGTGTTGAGTCCACTATTTTTCCATTCCACGGATTAACAAGCATTCTAATCAATCCCGGCGGTCTTTCCCAGTCTATAAGCACCGTTTCTTTTTTCTTTTTAGATTCCTTTCCTGAAGAGATGTTTTCATCATTCCCTCCATCATTTCCAGCTGTTTCATTTTGATCATATGGGTTGTTTTCATTTTTTTCATCTTTTTCAATAATATACCTCTTTTTTAAATCATGTCTGGTAATATTTAAATCATCCAGATCTATCTCTTCTTTATTTTTATTTTTATATATTTTGTCTTTGATTTTATTTAATTTTTTCTTCCATAGTTCATTTAAAATGTATGCAAAACCTTTTCCGTGTGCTTTAGAACCATATTCATCTTCACCCAGAGTTGTCTTGTAATCAAAGCCCATCCATGAGGTAATTACCTGATCGGGAGTCATCGCGGTTAACCACAGATCAGCAGACTCATTGGTGGTTCCGCTCTTTCCTGCAACAATTCCCTTTAAATCATAGGAGCTTCTCAAAAATCCTGCCGTTCCGCCCGGTTCGTATACATCTTTCATCATCTGCAGCATTATATACGAGGTCTGTTCGCTTAAAACCCTGGAGGATTCCGGCTTCTTTTCCTTTATAAGGTCTCCTTCACGATTATAAATCTTTCTGATAAAAATCGGATTTACTCTTTTTCCCATGTTTGCAAAAGTACTATAAGCTCTTGTCACTTCAATTGGTGACAGCTCACATATACCAACGGAAAGGGATGGAACTGCGGGAACATCACTTTCAATTCCGAGTTTATGCAGATACTCAACTGCCGTTTGGGGTCCTATATCCCTCATTAGTTTGGCTGATACAATATTTATTGATTTTGCCAGTCCGTTTCGTAATGTCATTTCTCCCTGAAATTCCTT